>NZ_CBCDJS010000021.1:0-14994 GCF_965035265.1 Rickettsia sp. | reverse complement strand
GTTGATGAAAAGACCGTTAATTCAGTAAAAATTCAAGGTAGAGTAATTGAAGGCACTTCAAATGACGGCTCTACTTTTAACACTTATGCTCCTGATTATCCTGATTTAGTAAATCGTCTTACTAGCAATGACGTTAATATTGAAGTCGTACCTCTTGAAACAAGAATGAATACCTTTTTAGGTTTTTTAATTTCTTGGTTTCCGATGCTTTTATTAATAGGTGTTTGGGTTTTCTTTATGCGTCAAATGCATGGTGGTGGGAAAGCCATGGGGTTTGGAAAATCTAAAGCTAAATTATTATCAGATAAAGGACCTAAAGTTACGTTTAAAGATGTAGCCGGTATTAATGAGGCAAAAGAAGAATTAACAGAAATCGTCGATTTTTTAAGAGACCCTAGTAAATTTCAAAAGCTTGGCGGTAAAATTCCGAAAGGCTGTTTACTAATAGGGCTACCAGGAACGGGAAAAACCCTTTTAGCAAAAGCAATAGCCGGCGAGGCTAATGTGCCATTCTTTAGTATTTCAGGCTCTGATTTTGTTGAGATGTTTGTTGGAGTCGGTGCAAGCCGTGTGCGAGATATGTTTGAACAAGGCAAACGTAATGCACCTTGTATTATCTTTATTGATGAGATTGATGCGGTAGGTCGCCATAGAGGTATTGGTATGGGCGGCGGTAATGATGAACGTGAGCAAACGCTTAACCAAATGTTAGTCGAAATGGACGGATTTGAAACAAATGAAGGGGTTGTTATTATTGCAGCTACTAACCGCCCCGATGTTCTTGATCCGGCATTACTAAGACCTGGAAGATTTGATCGACAAATTACGGTGTCTAATCCTGATATTGATGGCAGAGAACAAATATTACAAGTACATTTGAAAAAAATAAAATATAACTCTAAAGTTTTACCTAGAATTATTGCTAGAGGTACTCCTGGATTTTCAGGTGCCGAACTTGCTAATCTAGTCAATGAAGCTGCTTTACTTGCTGCACGTCGCGGCAAAAAAGAAGTTGATATGACGGATTTAGAAGAAGCAAAAGATAAGGTTTTAATGGGCGTAGAGCGTCGTTCCATGGCTATGTCCGATGCAGAAAAAAAACTAACTGCTTATCATGAAGGCGGACATGCTTTGGTAGGGCTCTATTGTTCCGCTTCCGATCCTATTCATAAAGCTACTATTATACCAAGAGGTAGAGCTCTTGGAATGGTTATGAGATTACCGGAAAATGATCGTTTCTCCATGGCACGTGATAAAATGAAAGCAGATATTGCGGTTGCCATGGCAGGCAGAGTAGCCGAAGAAATTATATTTGGTGAAGATAAAGTGACTTCAGGAGCATCATCCGATATAAAAATGGCAACTAGAATGGCAAAAGCTATGGTTATGGAATGGGGGCTAAGCGATGAAGTTGGACCGATATTTTATGGCTCTAACAATGAAGATTTATACGCTAGAAGAAGTAATGATGAGAGATCGGAAAAAACTTCTGAATTAATAGATTTTGAGGTGAAAAAAATTATTACCGAAGGATATAATTTTGCTAAAAATATTTTAACTAAGCATATCGATCAACTACACGTACTTGCCAATGCTTTAGTAGAATATGAAACATTATCAGGTCACCAAATTAAAAATTTACTTAGTGGTAAGTCTTTAGATTCTGAGGAGGAAAATACCTTTCCTTTCGGTACTTCACCGGTTATTAAGGTAGATAAAGCAAAAACAACTAAAGCTAAAAAAGAAAATTCTAGTATATAGTTTGTTTTTTCGTCTGAGCTACAGAAATTGCATAGCAATTGACTAAGCAATCCAGTTTTTTATTATTTTTTTGGATTGTCACGCTCTGAGCAAATGCTTGCAATAACATTAATGCTATCCACGCAACAGGTATGAAAGATTGTGAATTAGCTAATTATTTTGTATAGTTCTAAAAATAAATTTTAAGAGAGTGCTTAAATGGCAGAGTTAAGATTACCGCCAAATTCAGTAGTAAAAAAAGGTAGAGAGCATAAAGCAAACGGGGAAATGCTAAAGCCTCGTAAAATAAAGATTTATAGATATAATCCTGACCTTGATGAGAATCCTACTGTCGATAGTTTTGAGATAGATTTAAGTAAAACCGGACCAATGGTTTTAGATGCTTTAATTAAAATCAAGAATGAGATTGATTCAACTCTAACATTTAGACGTTCTTGTCGTGAAGGAATTTGCGGTAGCTGTTCCATGAATATTGACGGCACAAATACTTTAGCATGTATTAAACCGATAGAAGACATATCGGGTGATATTAAAATCTATCCGCTTCCTCATATGAAAGTGGTAAAAGATTTAGTGCCTGACATGTCGCATTTTTATGCACAATATGAATCTATAGAACCTTGGCTTAAAACTGATAGCCCTACTCCTTCAAATTCTGAAAGATTACAATCAATTAAAGACCGTGAAAAACTTGACGGTTTATATGAATGTATATTATGTGCTTGCTGTTCTACTTCCTGCCCTAGCTATTGGTGGAACGGCGATAAATATTTAGGTCCTGCAATTTTACTACAAGCATATAGATGGATTGCCGATTCAAGAGATGATCATACGGGGGAACGTCTTGAAGCTTTAGAAGACCCGTTTAAGCTTTATCGTTGCCATACGATTATGAACTGTACTAAGACCTGTCCGAAAGGCCTAAATCCTGCTAAAGCTATCGGTAAGATAAAAACTTTAATTGCAGAACGTCATGGTGTGTGATTCTTAGAGGTTATATATTAATTAATTATTTCTAAAAATGGTAAAATAATGAAAAAAGCAATTATTTTCTGTTGGCTATTTCTTAGTTCAATATCTTATGCTTTTGCTGTTGATTGCAACAATGCCCTAACACAAGGTGATATGAATTATTGTGCAGGTGAAGAATATAAGAAAGTTGATAAGAAACTAAATCAAATATATCAAGAAATATTAAAGCATATTTCAGACGAACAAGAAAAAGTTAATTTGCTTAAAAAATCCCAAAATTTATGGATTAAGTACCGAGATGCTGAATGTGAGTTTCAGAGTTCCGGGGTTTACGGCGGTTCTGTATATCCAATGATACTGCTTATGTGTTTTACAGGAAAAACCGAAGAGCGTATCAAAGAATTTGAAGCTATGCTGAAATGTGAAGAAGGCGACTTAAGCTGTCCATTTATAATCAAGACACAGAACTGAGATTAATTCATTAGCTGTAATACTTTAAATAATGTCCCCATTTGTTTTGGGGATATTAGTCGTTCTATTTGCTTTTCTATTATTTGTGCTTGCTCATCGTTAAGCTTGCCTTGCAATGTTTTACTACGTAATAAGATTCCGTTTTCTATTAAAAAATCTCGTTGCAATATTGTATCTATTACATTCATACTACTATTTTTAGCTACCGTCTTTAATGCGTAAAAATCCACATGTGCCGATAAATCGGCTTCTCCAAGGCCCTCAAGTATAGAGCAATATTTATGATTTTTAACTGCTTGCAGAGTTGGATTATATTGATATCTAGTTCTGTTATCTGGAGATATATCATAGCCATAATCTATTATAAGGCAGCTGCCGCTCAGTTTTTTTAGATGTTTAGCTATAAATTTTATAATTTCTATCGATTTATAAGATTCTTCAAGTACTGCCCCGTCTTTTGCTTCAATATGAGTTCGCTGTAAATATTCTTGTAATTGCTTATTAACGCTCATTTTGTCGTATTTAATTCTTCCATCTACTGGTTGTACCACAAATATTCTTTCATACCATAATTCTTTGACTTTAATATATTGCTTTATCGGCATAGCATCAAAGAATTCATTAGCTATTATTATGGTAGGTTTTTTGGGTATATCTTCTACAAATGATAGGTGTTTAATCGGTAAATTAGTATCTTGTAAATTAGACTTTTGATGAGCAATAAAATTTTGGTTAATTTCTATTAGTTCAATCGATAAAGCTTTATAAAATTCCGGTACTAATTTTGCGGTACGTAGTAAATCACGCATTAATAAGCCTCGCCCAGGACCAAGCTCTACTAAACTAAGACTTTTTGGGCAACCGATTCTTTGCCACTCTTTGATACACCATAAGCCAATAACTTCACCGAATAGTTGCGAAATTTCAGGGGCCGTAACAAAATCACCTTCGCTAGCTAGCGTCTTTACTTGCTTATAATAGGAAGTAGGATTTAAGTTTAACACCTCCTGCATAAGAACATCGCAAGTAATATATCCTGTTTGATCAATTAATTGTCTTATTTTGGATTCGATTGACATTTATTTCTATGTCTAAATTTATAATATTTATAAGATTATAAAAGGATACTAATCTTATTTCAAAATGATTTTGTTTTTGAGCTTACATATTTACATCAATTTAATAAAAATAATTTCAAAAAATTAATATTTAATATCTTAATTTAAACTTTTGCTTCTATACTAGTTAAGTAATGTTAATATAAAAAGCTAAATATTATCTCTAAAGAAAAAACAGCGTTGGAAAAAGCACACGAAAGAGCAAGGGCAAAAGAACAAGCAAAACCTACAGGACCTCAACCTGGCGGGTTACAGAATCGAATGAACGTGCCTGCTAATGCCGGCGAAGCAAAAGCAATGGCAGAACAAGCAAAAAAACCACAACCTAGAGGACCTCAACCCGGTCCCGGTGGGTTCCAGAATCGAATGAACATGCCTGCTAATGCTGACGAAGCAAAAGCAATGGCGGAACAAGCAAAAAAAAGAGCAAGCAAAACCTACAAAACCAAAAAGGGATATGCAGGCAATGTTAAATCGTGTAGGATCAATGATAAATAATCTTAAAAAACCATCAACTCAAAAATCGGCAGATTCTAAAAGTTATGTAGACCGATTTAAAAGATTAGTTACAAAATCTAATAATAAAGATAAAGGGAATTCAAGATAGTAACCTCTTAGACCTAATTATTAAATAAACGCCTAGCAAAAGTAGCGGTACAGATAAAATTTGTCCCATAGTTAAGCTATCTAAAATAAACCCGATTTGTATGTCGGGTTCTCTAAATATCTCAATAATTATTCGGAAAAGAGAATAAAACATTAGATATAGACCGGAATTTAAACCTTGTTTATTAAGCGATTTATATCTAAATACAAAATAAGCTAAAATACAAAATAATACCAAACCTTCAAAAAAAGCTTCATATAGTTGACTAGGGTGACGGGGCTGCAAATCGCTATTTGGAAAAATTATACCAAAAGAAGAATTTGTAATACGTCCATATAATTCGCCGTTAATAAAATTAGCGATTCTACCTAAAAATAATCCGATAGGTACTACCGGTGCTATTATGTCCGTGAGACTTAAAAAATTAATTTTATATTTTCGACAAAACAAATAAGCAGCAATAATTACTCCTAAAGCTCCGCCATGGAAAGACATCCCGCCTTCATAAGTTTTTAAAATATCTATTGGGTTTGAAAAATATCTAGAAGGGTTATATAATAAAACAAACCCTAATCTACCTCCGACTATTATTCCTATGACGGCATAAGTAATGAAATCTTCTAGATTTTTTTTGGTAATTTGTGGCTTAAATTCCTCCATAATTTTATTTGCATAAAACCAGCCTAGCAAAATTCCTACTACATATGAAAGGGAATACCAAGATATAGCAAATGGACCTATAGCAAAAATAATTGGATTAATATTAGGAAATGTCATAGATAAATAAGTTATTTAGTTCTTTTGAGTTAAAATTATTGATAAAAATAAAATTTTTAGTAATAATAAAAAAGATTTATATTTTATAATAATAATGATAGGTAAAATATGCAATATTTAATGGATCTATATCATACCTCAAGTACGGAGTTAGTATTATTGTTTGTTATGTTAGTATCTCTTATACCGGTGATATTTCTAATTAAAAGATTAATTTTTATTCCTGTAAAAAATTATTTAACTAGGCATCATTATGATGATTATGAAAGGATACTAAAAAAATATCCTATATTTCGTTATTTATTACACACTTTATTAGCAATTTACTTTGTATGTTGGGGAAATATTTTTCATCCTACTTCTTTTAAAGCACATGTATTACTCGGAATCAAAGATACTATAGTAATCTTATATACTAGTATATCTGTGACGATGTTATTATTAACGCTTATAGATGCTTTTGCAGATCTGTATCACAATAGGATCAAAGCCGTTACAAAAAATGCACCGCTTAGCTTATATTTTCAAATACTAAAAATTATTGTTATAATTATCGCTGTAATGGTAACTATTTCATATGTATTAAATATTTCGCTTAGTACATTTTTAACAAGTTTAGGTGCAGCCGCAGCTATTTTAACATTTGTTTTCAAAGATACTGTTTTAGGATTACTTGCAACCTTACAACTAACTACTCAAGAAATTATTAATATTGGAGACTGGGTACGTATAGGGGAAATTGAAGGAACAGTTGAAAAAATTACTATTTCTGTAGTAACAATTAGGAATTTTGATCAATCTATTTCTACAGTTTCTACTTACAGCATTTTAAATTCTAACGTAACTAATTATCGAGGAATTAGTGAATCAGGAGCAAGAAGGGTAAAGAGAGTGTTTAATATTAATATGGCAACTATTAACTTCTGTGACGCTACTATTTTAAAAGAACTAAAAAAATCTCCTTATATATCAAATGATGTAATAGGTAGAATCACTCTTGATAAAGAAGAGAAAGATTTAACTAACATTAAGCTATTCAAATTATACGTTCAGGAATATCTAAAAAATAATCCGGCAGTTTATACCGAAGGATTTACTTTTTTAGTAAGACAACTTGAACCTACAATTAACGGGTTGCCTATAGAAATATATATCTTCATTAAAGAAGTGAATTTAGTAGGTTATGAAAATATACAAGACAATATTTCTGAACATTTAATTTCTATACTTCCTGAATTTAAATTAAAAATATTTCAGAATGTAGGAGTGGTATAATATATCCGAAGTAAAATGAAGAGTAGTAAAAATAAATTAAATCTTTTTAGAAATCTTCACAGAGCCTAAGATGGAAGTAGCCTTTCATCTTGGATATTTACTACTTTTGAAAGAAAAGAAGTATTATATACTACTTGATTATTTTCTCTAAATGCTTTAAAACTTAAAGCTTTAAAAATATGAAAATTTAAGACCTAGGAATGAATAATAATATAATTAATTTAATAGCCGCTATTGTACTATCTTTAAGTATAATTTTCGGTTGGCAATATTTTGTCGTAAAACCTGAACAAAAAAAACAGCAACAGCAACTAGCAGTGCAGAAAGCAGAAAATTTAAAGAAGCAAAAGTTAAAAGCTTTAGTCGAACCTGCATCTGATATTGTTGTTCAAGAAGAAAAGGGGGTGCAGCGTATTAAAATAGAATCTGAATCGCTCACCGGTTCTATTTCATTAAAAGGGCTTAGATTTGATGATTTAATATTAAAAAAATATAAGCAAGATTTATCTAAAGATAGCCCTGATGTGGTATTATTTTCACCTACTAATACCGAGAATTCTTATTTTGCCGAAATTGGCTTAGTTAGTAATTTATCTAGTGCAAAACTTCCTAATAACGATACTATATGGAATAGCGACGGTGAAATATTAGGTCCTGAAAAGCCCGTTAATTTATTTTGGGTTAATGAAGACGGAGTTAAGTTTTTAGTTACTATCACGGTTGATAAAAACTATTTATTTACTATAGAACAAACCATCGTTAATAATAGCGATGAAGAACTTCCTGTGCAATCTTACGGTTTAATAAACCGTAAATATACTTCTGTTGAAAAAGTGGTGAATATATTACATCAAGGACCTATCGGTTGTATAGATGAAAGCCTTAAAGAATATTCATATGATGATATTAAAGATAAGAAAAGCGAGAAATTTGCAGCAGGTAAGGTTGATTGGATAGGAATTACCGATAAATATTGGTTGTCTGCATTAATTCCCGATAAATCAAGTAATTATAGTTCAAATTTTAATTATGTTCTTAAACAAGGCATTGAAAAATATCAAGTAGATTTTATTTCACCGGTACAAATAATAAAACCCGGCGAAAATTTTTCCATTAAAAGCAGAATTTTTGCCGGAGCAAAAAAAGTAGACTTGCTTGATAAATATGAAAAACAATATGATATTAAACTATTCGATAGAGCTATTGATTTCGGTTGGTTCTATGTAATTACTAAACCGGTCTTCTACGCCATGAATTTTTTCTATGGTTATGTCGGTAATTTTGGGATTAGTATATTAATCGTTACGGTTATAATTAAGCTGCTAATGTTCACTTTAGCCAATAAATCTTATCGTTCGATGAAAAAAATGAAAAATTTACAGCCGGCAATCGATAGGATAAAAAATTTATACAGTGATGATAAAGCACGTTTAAATCAAGAAATTATGGCTTTATATAAGAAAGAAAAAGTAAATCCGGTAGCAGGTTGTTTGCCTATACTTGTTCAAATACCCGTATTTTTCTCTATATATAAAGTATTGTATGTAACTATTGAAATGCGACAAGCTCCGTTTTATGGCTGGATTAAAGACTTGTCCGCACCTGACCCTACTACTATTTTTAATTTATTCGGCTTATTACCATTCTCGCCGCCGTCATTTTTAATGATTGGAGCATGGCCTATTTTAATGGCTAATACTATGTTCTTACAGCAAAGAATGAGTCCTGAACCTGCGGACCCCGTGCAAGCTCAAGTAATGAAATTTATGCCGTTAGTTTTTTTAGTGATGTTTAGTAGTTTTCCTGTAGGACTTTTAATATATTGGTCTTGGAATAATATTCTATCTATAATCCAACAATATTATATTAATAAATTTAACTAAAGCGAATAGCGAATTATTGCATAATCCGCTATTCGTTATAAAATTGTTATTTTTTAGTAAAAACTAATAATTTCTTTACTGAATATAATAATATATTATTTAGAAATCGTGGTGATCACATCAAACGCCAATTTCTACAACTTTTAAATCAATAGAAAATATTTTATTGACGATAATTAATTAATGAGAATAGATAAAAATTTACCTAATTATCTGACTATTGCTCGAATAATGGTAATTCCGGTTATTATATTGGCATTTTACGTAAATAATCCGCTTGCACGTAAATTGGGGGCATTATTATTTGTTTTAGCTAGTATTACGGATTTCTTTGACGGTTATATTGCAAGAAGATATAATTTAGTTACGAGCTTTGGTAAGATGTTTGACCCTATAGCAGATAAGCTACTCGTAGGTTGTGTTATCATAATGCTACTAAAAAAAGATAATATAGATGAAATACCGTGTTTATTGATTTTAGCACGAGAATTTTTAGTTAGCGGTCTTCGAGAGTTTTTAGCTCTAGTAAAAGTTAGTGTGCCTGTATCAAGGCTTGCTAAGGTAAAAACTTTTTTACAAATGTTTGCTTTATCGATATTAATATTGGGCTCAAAGGGTTCAGGCATTATTTATTTAGATATAGTAGGAGAAATAATTTTGTGGATTGCCGCTTTTCTAACAATCATCACAGGTCATTCTTATTTTAAAGCATGTAAGAAATATTTTTAAATAGGATAGTTTTGTGATATATGTAAAATATGTAATTTTGGGATTAATTATGGTGTCTAGCTTAAATCTTTACGCTGCTAACAAGGATGTAATTGCCGATAAGAAAGTTGTAAAGGTAGAGGTAAGTAAAGAACATTTAAAAACATTAAACGAAGCCTCTACTCTTTTAATTAGCTGTGTAGATTTTAGGTTAATAGATGAAACCGATAAATTAATGAAACAGTTAGGGTTAGAAGATAATTTTGATAAAGTATCACTGCCCGGTGCATCGCTTGCACTCGTCAACGAGAAATATACTTACTGGGGGAAAACAATAGAAGATACAATAGGAATTTTACAGCAGTTACATAATATTAAACAAATTGTATTCCTTGACCATAGAGATTGTGGAGCTTATAAGATGCTTGTAGGTCAAGAATATTTAGAAACACGTGAAAAAGAAACGGCAGAACATACAAAAATTTTAAATAAAGCACGTAACATAATCAAAGAAAAATTCCCCCAATTAAAGGTTTATACTTTCTTAATGGGTGTTGACGGTGTAGTAGAGCAGATTTATGAAAAGAGTGAATAAGCTGTTATTTAATGGCGTTGTTTGTATAGATACCAAAATCGTCATTGCGAGGAAAATTACGAAGTAATTGACGAAGCAATCTCAGGAGTTTGTTATTATTTCATGAGATTGCCACAGCCATTTCGTGGCTTCGCAATGACGAAAAACTCTTCCATGCAACAACGCTATTTTGTATTTGTATTCTTATTAGCATCAGAATTAGCGGTATTATTTTTTTGATCGTCTTCTGCCGGTAGTTTAGAGAGGGAAAGCTTTTGTTTATATTTTTGCTGCTCTGCTAAAAAATTTTGAGCTTCTTTTGAAAGGCTATTATATAATTCACGTTTTTCTTTGTTAATATTGACTATTTCTACTCTATATTTTTGTATTTCTTCACGTATTTCCGGTTTGATAGTACCTGCGTAAGTAGAGAAATCATCTATAATTTTTTGTGTTGTAACATCACTAGTTTTTGCTCCATCTTTTTTTGAGCCGTCAGAAGCTACACTATTGGCAAAGCTGCTCAGACTAAGTAAAATAGCTATTCCAAATATTATTTTTTTTGTCATATAAACCTTAATCTTATTCTTAATAAGTAGACCATTTTTAAATCTAATAGTCAATGTAAAATATATAATAGAAGTTATGGTATTGCCTAAAAAGAGTTGATTTAAAGTTTCTATGTCATTCCCACGAGGCATTGTTGCGTGGTTCGATTTTCCGTCATTGCGAGAAGAATTACGTAGTAATTCGACGAAGCAATCCAATTAAAAATTCTGATTTACAGAATTTTTTTAATCTTTTTCTAGATTGCCACGTCGCTTCGCTCCTCGCAATGACGGTTCGGGTATCCACGCAACAATGCTGAGCTAGGAATGACATCGGAAGACTAAACTACACCATAAAACAACTTTTTCTAGGCAATGCCGAAGTTATCCATATTTTCTATTTGTATTTTATTATTTGGTTAGTATAAATATACTAACAGTTGGGAACAAATGTATAAAATATATGAAAAATATACAATATTATAATAATAATGCTCAAGAGTTTTATAACAGAACAATCAATGCAGATTTATCTGATAATTATAAAGTATTTACTAGCTATTTACCAAATAAAGCTCATATTTTGGATGCAGGTTGCGGGGTTGGTCGTGATACAAAATATTTTTTAAGTCAAGGCTATCAAGTCACCGCTTTTGATGCTTCCGCTGAAATGGTTAAATTAGCCACAAAAGAAACCGGAATAAATGTACTGCACTCAACTTTTCAAGATATCGATTTTAAGGAGTCTTTTGATGGTGTTTGGGCTCAAGCAACTCTCCTTCATGTACCTCATAATGAAACAACCAATGTTTATAAAAAAATTCACGCTGCATTAAAGCCGGAGGGGATTTTTTATGCTTCTTATAAACATGGATCAGATCAGATGTCAGCTAATGAACGAGATTTTTATAATATGAATGAAGATACAATAAAACCTTATTTTGACGGGCTTTTTGATATAGTTAGAATATGGACGGAAGAAGATACAAGAAGTAAAGTATCTCCAAGTAAAGATGGATTATGGTTAAATTTTATTGTAAAAAAAGTAAAAATAGGCTATGAATTTAAAACTATATTTTGTTATTATTTTATCAATATTAGTAACAGGTTGTACTTCCCATCATTATAAAGAGTTGTACAAAAAGAAGCCTGGATTTTATTCTTATGTTATAGGGGATATACAAAATGACTACATTTATAAAGAATATGCTTCAGAGATATATGCTACTCCTGCTAGTTGCCAAAAAATTGTAACTTCTCTTGTTGCATTTAAAACTCTCTCGCCTGAATATAAATATAAGACTGAGTTATTAATTAATAAAAAAGGTAAATTGATTCAGGATGTAGTGATTAAATTCTCTGGAGATCCTACATTAACTTCTCAGCAACTAATAAATATATTGCAGCCCTTTCGGAACTTAAAAATTAATGGTTATATCATTTTAGATAGTTCCATTTTTAAAGTATCTCCATATTCACCTAATCTTATGATAGATGACATAGGTAGAAGTTATTCACCTCCTGTATCTTCTATAAATATTGATCAAAATCTTATATCAATAAAAGTAACGCCTAATAAGCTAAATAAGCTTGCTAAAATTTTTGCAGATTTAGATTATGATATTCGCTCAAATGTTACAACAAATGATCAAGCGTCATCGATTAAATTATTATGGGATGGTGAAGTGATTAATGTTACAGGGAATATTAATATAAAAGATGCTCTTATAGAATTAAAACTTGCTCCTAGAAATCATGATGAGTATACAGTAAAAAAGATAAAAGCAATACTTAAAATACTTAATATTCAAGGTAAAATACAAATTGTTAAGCTTTCATATCAAATAAATAATGGCTTTAAATTGATGGGTCAGATTGAATCCTTACCTCTTAAGGAAATAATGAAACCGGCAATGAAAAGCTCTGATAATTTAGTGCTGGATAGTGTATATTTGACAGTAATTAACTATAGCTCAAATCAAGAAATTACAGATTGGGCTGAAGGGAGTAATATTATAAAACAATTAATTAAGCAGCATTTTGGAATTGATGCAAAAGATTCGTTATTTGTGGATGGATCAGGGCTTTCTAGGTATAACCGTGTTCAGCCTATAATTCTTTTTGCACTGTTAAAAAAAGGATATACCATTCCTGAATTTGTAACAGCTTTACCAAAAGCTGGTGAAGAGAATTCTACGCTTAAGAACCGCAGCGAACTCTCAAATGATATTATTGCAAAGACTGGCGGTATGTCTGGAATAAGTTGTTTATGCGGCTATAATTTGAAGCAGCCGCATCATAAAAAAGCTTTTGTTTTTATGGCTAATAGCTTTGCTCCTCCCAATAAAGATTTATTGGATGTTATAGATGATTTCATAAGCAGACAAACAGATAAGAAATAAAGGTAAAACAATATGATTAGATTAGTTTACTTATGCGTGATTTTAATAATCAGTTTTAAAATATATGCAAAGGAACATACAGGTTTAACATATAATCGTTATGAAAAAGATAAGCATGTGATTCATGTGTTAACTATTGATCCTAAGAATTTTGGGTTAAAATTAGTTAAAGCACATAATCAGGTTATAGGCAGAGAGACAGTAGATGCTATTGCACACCGCACCAATGCTATAGCTGCTATTAATGCCGGATTCTTTGAGATTGCAGGTAGCGATGACGGTAGACCAAGCCTTACTTTAATGATTGGAGGCAAGCTATTTAGTCTTAGAAAACAGATGCAAAGCTTGTTAATCATAGATCAAGATAATATTCAAATTACCAAGGCTAGTGCAAAAATTTCAGTAGAAATAGGTGATAAATCTATTATTCCAAATCAAGTTAATTATTTTTCAAACTCGAAAGATATTACTTTCTATAATAATGTTTGGGCATCCTCCACATTAACGCCATATACTAACAAAGAAATTTTAGTTGACCGGGATTTTATTGTTACGAAAATAAGTAATCATGGGGATAATCAAATTCCACAAAAGGGTTTTGTATTATCTTTTCCAAAAGAAATAAGCTTGCCGGCAGTAAATATAAATGATTCTGTAAAGCTAAATTTGGAATTTATCGATAAAGACGCTAAGCCTATAAATTTAAGCAAAACTGCTTCAGTAGTAACCGGTATTCCCGTATTGGTTCAAAACGCTAAAAATGTTGTAGATAATCCAAAGGACGATGATCCGGCTCATGCTCGCACTGCTTTTGGAGCGCGTAAGGACGGTACTATAATTATAGTCGTAGCCGAACATATTTATAAGCAACACGTAAAAGACCTTAAACTTGCACAAGCTAGATCAATTCTACGAAAAGAAAGAGGAGTAACTTTTGAGAAATTAACGCTACCCGAAGCTTTAAAGATTCTAGAAAAACATCTTGTAAATGATACTGTGATAGGATTAACTAAAACAGAACTTGCAGATTATATGTTAAGTCTTGGATGTGAATCGGCAATTAATCTAGACGGCGGCGGTTCTTCTACATTATTTATGGACGGAAAAATTATAAACAACGTTACAGGAGATGAAGATGAAGCTTTAGGCGAACACACTGTGCGTCCCGTATCCGATGCAATAGTTATTATACCAAATAATATAAAATAAATTTTATGCGTTTTCTGATTATAATTATAACTTTACTTTTAACAGAAACAGCTATAGCAAGAGATTGCTCGCTGCCGAATCAGTGGCATAAATTATGTTCTGTCCTAGACTCACGAGTAGAGCAAACTGCTCGAAAAATGAAACTGCAAGAATCGAATGCAAAAAGTTTAGAGAAGTTTCTAAATTCCACTAATTATAATTTTGTATATTTACTTATCTTACAAAATCTTCTCCCGAAAACTACTCTTGAGTTATTAATAGCGGTTAATGAAAGGGACTTAGATATAAAAGAAGCTGATTTAATAGCAAAATATTTACAGAAATTAGTAAGGTTTTATAATTTTCAAAATGTTGCAGCTTTTGACAATAATACCTCTCACATTATAGGGCGGAATTGGTGGGAGATTAATTATTCCGGTGAAAATATGACATGGCAAGGACAAAAAACAAAATACGCTCCTTATGGTATCACAGATTTTAAATCTGTAGAGTGCTTGAAAAAGTTCTTTGCAGTGGAATCAAAACTACCGTATTTTGCTAAGATATATAGTAAATCATATAGTATTAGGTGCAATAATAAGATAATATACAAGGAAAAATGTCAACAAGTCCATATAGTGAAGATTTAAGGAAGAAAGTAATAAATTACCTAAAGAAAGGAAGGAGCCAAAAGGAAGCATCAGAAGTTT
>NZ_CBCDJS010000020.1:0-15603 GCF_965035265.1 Rickettsia sp. | reverse complement strand
CCTATCACATATACCCAATATACTAAAGATAATATTATAGAGATAATGAGGTCATATTTATAATATTTAATCGTTAAAGGGTTATGTACGTTACGATTATAATCTTGTACTTTATTTAATTCTCGCTTTTTTGCTGCAAATGAGAAAATTGTAAAGATGTTTGTAATGCAATCAGCTACTATACCAAATAAATTGTACCACGAATCTTGCTTAGCCTGCTCCATTTTGGCAAGTTTAGTAAAAAAATGTAATGCGAGCGGTAAGTAAATAGCAGTAAAGGCAATAATAACAGTAAATATTTTAATATTAGTATAGGCAAGCACAATACCGGAAAATAGTGTAATGAGTAGAGGTCTGCTTAATTGATACTCTATTGCTTGGTGCATTTTATAATAATTATCACCTATACCGCGTACTCTTCCGACTATAGAACCGGAAAGATTATTTTGAAAATAAGTATACGGCAAATTAAAACAGTGAGTACATATTTTATTCAGCATATCTTGAAAGATATAAGGAATTGCCTTAAGCTGTGCAAAATTGTGAGCACGCCAAGCTCCATCAAGTATAACTTGTGCCATTATAAAACACATTATCGGTTTATAACTTTGGGCAAGTGTAATTTTTTCGTTTTGAGTAAACAGATCAAGTAAAAGCTTTACAGCATAATTATATAAAATAGGATAAACACCATTTGCAAACGGTGCCATCATCATAATAAGATACCAATATTTATATGGCTTTATAACGGACCATAAAAAAGAAATAGGGGTAGTTTGTATTTTCATAAGTTGAGAAATGTATGTCATTCTTAGCTAAAAGCAGAAAGGCATTGTTGCGTGGATACCACCCCGTCATTGCGAGCAGTCGCAGACTGCGTGGCAATCTCATGAAATAATAACAAACTCCTGAGATTGCTTCGTCAATTTACTATGTAAATTTCCTCGCAATGACGCTAATCTTAAAGATACTTCTCATTTTCTTCCTTAACTAGGGCTACCAATTGCTCTACCGATAAGACTTCCTGCTCAGTAGTTCCGAGTCTTCTAATTGTTACTTGTTTATTTTCTTTTTCTTGCTTACCAATTACCGCAATCATCGGTACTTTTTGATTAGAAAACTCACGAATTTTATAATTAATTTTATCGGGAGAGATATTAATATCCGTCCTTACACCATTATCAATTAAAGCTTTTTGTACTTCCAAAGCGTAATCATTTAAATCACTGGTGATGGTTGCAATGGCAACCTGCCTAGGTGCAAGCCAAAGCGGAAACTTACCTGCATATTCTTCGATCAATATACCGATAAAACGCTCAAGTGAGCCAAGTATCGCTCTATGAAGCATTACGGGTCTTTTTTTCTCACCGCTTGCTGCAATATAGCTAGCATCGAGTCGCTCCGGCAATACAAAATCCATCTGCAATGTACCGCATTGCCATTGCCGCCCTATCGCATCAGTTAACACAAACTCAAGCTTCGGTCCATAAAATGCACCTTCGCCCGGGTTTAGCGTATAGGTAAACCTGGCTTTTTCTACAGCTTCTTTTAAAGCATTCTCAGCTTTATCCCAAACTTCATCACTTCCTGCCCGAGTTTCAGGACGATCAGAAAATTTTACCTTTATATCGGTAAAGCCAAAATCCTTATAAACTTCAGTAAGTAACTTACAAAAGCTAACTGTTTCCTCGGTAATTTGTTCCTCAGCACAAAATATATGAGCATCGTCTTGCACTAAGCTCCGCACTCTCATTAAACCGTGCAAAGCACCAGACGCCTCATTACGATGGCATAACCCAAACTCTGACATACGAAGCGGCAAATCACGATAGCTCTTGATGCCCTGCTTAAAAATCTGCACGTGGCAAGGGCAATTCATCGGCTTCAAAGCAAGCGTCTTGTCATCTGTTTCTAACGCAAACATATCATCACGAAATTTTTCCCAATGTCCTGAAGCCTCCCAAAGACTCTTATCAACTAAAACAGGAGTCTTAACCTCAGTATAGCCGTTTTTACGAATCTTTTTCCTAATATACTGCTCGATAATATTATATATACTCCAGCCTTTATCATGCCAAAATACCATTCCTTGGGCTTCTTCTTGGAAGTGGAATAAATCAAGCTCTTTCCCTAGTTTTCTATGATCACGTTTTTCAGCTTCTTCAAGCATAAATAGATAATTATCTAACTGCTCTTTCGTAGCCCACGCAGTACCGTATATACGCTGTAACATCTCATTACGACTATCACCTCGCCAATAAGCTCCCGCAACTTTCATCAACTTAAAATGCTTAACAAAACCTGTGGAAGGAGCATGCGGACCTCGGCATAAATCAATAAAATTACCTTGCTTGTATAAAGTAATAGGTTCACCTGCCGGAATTGACGCAATAATTTCAGCTTTATAATGTTCTCCTATCGATTTAAAAAATTCTACAGCCTCATCACGATCCCATAGCTCTCTAGTAATTTTTTCATTTCGCTTGACTATTTCATACATTCTTGCTTCTATCATTGCCACATCATCCGGCGTAAATGGCTTATCCTTAGCAAAATCGTAAAAGAAGCCGTTTTCAATTGCAGGACCGATAGTTACCTGAATATCAGGAAATAATTCTTTAGCCGCTTCAGCTATAATATGAGCTGCATCATGCCTTATTATCTCAAGACATTCGGAATCTTTTGCAGTTAAAATACGAAGCTTGCAATCATTCTCAATTACGGTACTTAAGTCTTTAAGCTCGTCGTTTATTTCGGCAACCATTGCTGCTTTAGCAAGTGACATTGAAATTGCATTTGCTACTTCAAAAACCGTAACATTTTTTTCAAACTGTTTTACACTCCCATCGGGAAAGGAAATATTAATCATTTTTATTCTAACTTATTTTTTCTTCAAATTTTTTACTTGTATACCTTAATATGTCATTCCCGCGTAGGCGGGAATCCATTACTTCAAAGCTTTTTAAAAGCTCGATTTATCTCGCTTTATGCTGGATTCCTGCTTTCGCAGGAATGACATCCAGTTCTATTTGAGCCATGGCATTCATAAATTCTAATACTTTTGCATCACTAAAAATCTGATCTATAGTTTTATCGTTAATAGTTAGTCCGGCATCTTTACCTTTTATATCAGCTACTAAAGATTCACCATTTTTTAATTCAGAATTTTTACTAAAAGCTTCTATTACTCCAAAACCGTATTGCTTTATTACTGAAGTTTGTTTTCCTAAATTTAAAGCAAATTCCTTAGAATTTTCTATTTTATTAAGCACCGGTACAATAGCATTATTAGTATAATTCACAAAATTATTTATAAACGCATTTGGATCCGATAATTTTATTACGCTTTCTAGATTCAGAGGATTCTCTAAATTAGGCATATCAATATCAATAGCAAAATTTAAATCATCCATTACAAGATTAGTTTTGCCGGATAATTTTTTTGCTTCAGGGTCAAACTCACCTTTTAAATTAAATTCGGAATTATTTATTTTTGCAAAAACACCCATTACTTTTTCTCCATCTTCTTGAGTAATAGGGCTAGTTAGTTTAAAAATTTTGTCTAACTCGGCTCTTTTGTTTAAACCATTACTAAAGTAGCTTCCTAAAGCTTCAATCGCCGTCTTTTGATATATCTCCGAAGGTTCTATAGTAGATTTAATATTTAAAGCAAAATCAAAAACTTTATCTTTTTCTATATTTAATTTGTATAAATTACTTTCTATTTTCCCTTTTCTTTCAATATCGCAAGCAAATAAAAACGGCTTACCTTTTACTAATTCGCCTAATATTTGCATAAAAATAACGGCATTCATATTCTCATCTTGCTTTTGATCTAAAGAAAAATTTTGAATTAATAATTTTCCAAGAGCCACTAACTCATCGCTATATTTAAGTTTTAATTGGCTACTATAAGTAGTCGGCACATTTAATATTTCCAACTTTGCTAAATCATATTCAAATGAATCAAAATTAGCATCTTCTCCTATTTTATCTCTTAAAAATTTAAAAACTTTATCAGATAAATTTTTACTATAGTTTTCAGAAATGAAAGAAACTGTGCTTTTCCCATCCAAGGTTAACAAATTAAGATTATCAGACGTTTTAGTGTTAGTGATTACAGCATTACTAACATCATTCTCTGATAATTTTTCTGCACCTTTAGAACTATAATAAGCTGATTTATTATCATTCACGCTTAATTTCCAATAATCAGGTTCTCTATTAAACAAAGACTTTCTAAACCAAATTGTTGTATGATGATCGGGAGAATAAAAAATATCTTCTTCATCTTGAGCGGTAGTAATTTTTACATTATTTCCGTAAGAATCAATTTTTGTAATATTTAAAAACGGTATGTGCCTAATAACTACTTCGTCATAATAAAAATCTATAGGTTTTAACATTACTTTATTTAAAGTAATACTAAAGCTATATTTATTAACTTTTATTGTATCATAAGTTATATATTCTTCATATTTATCAAGGATAGAGATAATATTCTCTTTACTTTGATGTTCAAATTTATAGGCAGCATATCCCCACCCTACTAAGATTAAAACTAAAAAGCTTATTATAATAAAACGTATTTTCATCTTTTCTACTGTAAAAAATTATTAAAAACTAAAATGTTGTTCCTGCGTGGGTAAGTTTTCCGATGTCACCCTGTGGCTTGACCACGGGGTCTAGTCTTTTTAAATTTTTTTTGGATACCGCAGGTACAAGCTACTAGATGACACCAAGTGCGTTTTTCAAGTCCAAAATAACATATGCCGCTTAAAAAATATATTTATTTTTCTTTTAAACGATCAGCTATTAACTGATATGATTCAAAAGCTTTATTCGGCTCGTTTTCAAGCAATTCAAATCCTAATTTCTCATTACTATTAATATGCCACAATCTACAATTATCCGGACTAATTTCATCAGTTAACATAATGATAGATTCTTCACCGTTAAATACACGTCCAAATTCTAATTTACACTCAACAAGCCGAATCCCGACACCGATAAATAACCCGCTTAGGAAATCATATATACGCAAAGCTTGTTCTTTTACCGCTTTAATTTCGTCATTAGTTAACCAGCCGAAATTTAATATTTGATGCTCATTAACTATCGGATATTTAAATTCACGACTCCGGACTCTAAAATCAATGATCGGCTTATCAAATACATACCCTTCGTCCATCCCAAATTCTTTTACAAATCTACCGCACGCTACCGATGATACTATTACCTGCACCGGGAATACTTCTACATACTGAATTAATTGCTCTCTCATATTTATTTTTTCGATAAAATGATTTTCAATACCAATCATTTCTAGTTTATCCATTAGGAAAGAAGAAATATTATTATTAAGCACCCCCTTGCCTGATACCTCAATAATTTCACCGCTTTCTAAGGTGACATTATCGAAAAAAGCCATTATAAGTAAAAAATCTTCTTCGGCAGAATATAAGATTTTACTCGAACCTTTGTAAAGTTGTGTTTTCATTTGTTATTTTCTCAAAATTCATTTAAGTATTCTGTGTCACCCCGTGGCTTGACCACGGAGTCTAGTTAAAAATATTAATAACATTAGTATATTTTAAGTTGTTTTTTCTGGATACCGTGGTCAAGCCACGGTATGACACACTGACTACTTTTCGGTCTACACATTTACTCGAAGATTATTCGGACCTATAATTGCCGAGGTAGTCGTACCGCTAAATATTTTATTTGCCATATTAATAATATCCTTGGCTTGTATATTCATAATAATTTCCATAATTTCATCAGGGGGAATATATTTGCCGAAAACAGAATAATTTTTGCCTATTTCTTCTGATTTATAAGTATTTTTTTCTTGAGCCATTTGCAAATTACTTCGGAGCTGCGTCTTAGCTCTAATAAGCTCTTCGGTATTTACTCTTTCAGTCATTTTTGTTATTTCGTTTTTAATCTCTTTACATAATAATTCTAATTTATCATGTGCAGTGGAGGCATAAATTGTAAACACTCCACTATCAAAATAAGCACTATTATAACTACCTACGGAATATGCTAAACCTAATTTCTCGCGAATGCTTTGAAATAAACGAGATGACATACCGCCACCGAATATTATAGAAAGTAGGTGGGCTTGATAAAGCTTTTCTAAATTAACATATGGCGTACCTTCAAACCCTAGTATTAAACTAGTTTGCTCTAACTCCTTATTAATAAATCCGCTCCCACCTATATATTTTGCAGGTAAAAAGTTACTCCTTTCTCCTTGTTTTAAAGAAGAAAATAACTGTTCTGCTATAGCTACTATTTTATCATGATCAATATTACCTGCAACCGATAAATAGAGATTTCCGGCATTATAATGCTTGTCTATAAACTTAGAAAAATGCTCTTTTGTAAAAGTCACAAGGGTTTTAGTCGTACCTAAGATTGACTTACCCAAAGGTTGATCTTTATAAACTTTATTATAAAATTTCTCATATACTAGATCATCGGGATTATCCTGATGATGAGCAATTTCCTGCATTATCACCTGATATTCCTTAGCTATTTCTTCGTCGGCAAAAATGGAATTTTGAATTATATCAGCAAGTATATTAAGTGCTTTATCACAATTTTCAGACAAGACTCGTGCATAATATACCGTGTTCTCATGGCCGGTATAGGCATTAAAATGTCCACCTATAGAGTCAAACTCTTCTGCTATCTGTTTTGCCGTTCTAGTTTTTGTACCTTTAAAAGCCATATGCTCAAGAAAGTGAGATATGCCCTCCTCTTCTGCATTTTCATAACGTGCTCCAACTTTAGCAATTAAATTTATTGCTACCGAATTAACATAAGGCATATTATAGGTTAAGACTGTCAAACCGTTTTTTAATTTACTAACGTTAAAATTTTCTTTCATAATCACTTTTTATTAATTACTGGATTCCCGCTTTCGCTGGAATGACATCGAGGCGACGACTCTCTTAATTTTGCAAGACGTAAAAACCTTGCGAAAGCAAATATCATTGAATCTACAAACCCGTCAAAACCGAATACAAAATATCTTCTAATAAAAAATGCTTTAAAAAACCACAATAACATTTCAAAAGCTATTCGGATATTTGAAAGCTTTTTACCTTGCACTTTTAAATCTTTTGCTTGCTCGCTAGAGTAAAAATTTGCTTTAGTTACCAACTGCTCAATTGAAGTACCCGAATAATGATAAGCAGCTTCATTTAATAGATAAATTTTACCTACAAAATCAACATCTTTGTTAAATACCACCGAATCATGAGTAGTACTATTTACAGTATTTACAAAGCTTGCAAACTTTTTATTATACAACCGAGTACATTTATTAAATGGGGCAAACATCCGTGGCTTTCGGTCATTACGATGTATTATTAAAAGCTTTATTTGATAAGCTACATAACGATCTTGATTATGAGAAGCAAAAATACACTCTATTTCGTCTTGTAACTCTTTAGATAGCTCCTCATCAGCATCAATATTAAGAACCCAATCATTAGTGCAAAGGCTTTCGGCAAAAGATTTCTGCCCTACATAACCAAGCCATGGTTTTACTATTACCTTAGCTCCTAATTTTTCGGCTATTGCTACTGTATCATCAGTACTTTCACTATCTACTACTATCACCTCATCAACAATATTTTTTACACTATTTACAGCTCGTGCTATCCTTGCAGCTTCGTTTTTAGTAATAATAAATGCTGAGATTTTTTTCATATATTTTATAATAGGTCATTGCGAGGAAAAATTGAAAATTTTGACGAAGCAATCTCAGGCCAAAACCTTGAGATTACCACGCTCCTTTCAGTCGCTCGCAATGACGATGACAATTTTACCCTATCATCCTAAACACCAGCTTAACTATATAAGTTAAAAGTAGCGTAGATAATAATCCACTAAGCCATAGAATAATAAACCATTGCCACCCTTTTAGACAAGAGGTTATTTTTTTAATATAACGGATGATGAGATGATTTGCCACGGAATATATAATAACAATAAAAAGTATAGCCAAGTATGACAGGTAGGAATATCACCGCTCCTATCAGCAGTAAAGACTGTGACTCCGGTGCTGCTGCTGCTGTTTCAAGCGTAACTTTATAAGGAACGATATATGGCCATATACTTATAGCTAGCCCTAAATATCCTAATAAAAATAACGAAATCGTATAAATAAAAGGTTTTACTTCTTTTTTTTGCTTAATAGCTTTAATTAATTTGATAAATATTAAGGCAGTTATAATAGGCACAATCGATAAATAGTAAATATTCGGTATACTAAACCAACGATGATTTATGTGGTTATTTAAAAAAGGCACCCATAAGCTTACAAGCCCCATAAACAGGGCGACATAAAATAAAATATACAAAGCAGATTTATAAGCCCATTCTTGTGTTTCTTTTTCTGTTTTCATAATAAGCCAAGTAGCTCCTAAAAGAGCATAACCGAATATTAACGCTATCCCGGTCATCACAGAAAAGGGAGTAAGAAAATCAAAGCTTCCCCCTGCAAATTCTCGTCCTTGCACTTCTATTCCTTGGACAAAATTACCAAGCATTAAACCTTGACAAAAAACAGCAAGCATAGAGCCGAAATGAAAAGCATAGTCCCAAATATAACGATGACCTATATGAGCTTTAAAACGAAATTCAAAAGCTACACCACGAAATATTAAGCCAAGTAACATTAATGTAATAGGAATATATAAAGCCGGCATTAAAAGCGAATACGCAAGCGGAAAAGCTGCAAATAAACCACCGCCGCCAAGTACTAACCAAGTTTCGTTACCATCCCAAAAAGGAGCAATAGAATTGATCATTTTATGACGGCAATCATCGGTAGGTGCAAACGGAAATAATATCCCTACTCCTAAATCAAAACCGTCTAATAAAACATATAAACAAATAGCGGTAGCTATAAGCCCACCCCAAACAAGCGGTAAATCTATATAAGGTGCAAAATTTAACATAAATTGCCTACATTGTCATACCGCGACTTGATCGCGGTATCCACCAAAAATTTAATTCAAAAGATACCGCGATCAAGTCGCGGTATGACATAAATTACAACCGATTACTTAACCCATACTCTCCGTACGTTTCTTTATTATCTATCGCCTCTATACCTTTCTTTATCAAATGCATTATATAATATATACCTGCTCCGAAAATTATCACATACACCACTACAAAAGCAATTAGAGAAATAAATACATACTTGCCAAGTACCGGCGATACCATATCAGCCGTTTTTAAAATATTATATACTATGTAAGGTTGTCTACCTACCTCAGTTACGAACCAACCGGCAAGTACTGCAATAAAGCCTGAAGGCGACATTAATATATACCAATATTGAAACCAATGCGTAGTATATAATCTTTTTTTCAAATAAAGATATAAGCCCGCTACACCTGTAAATACCATTAAGAAACCGATGCCTACCATAATACGGAAGCTAAAAAATACTACTGCAACCGGCGGACGCTCTTCTTTTGTCCATTCTTTTAATCCTTTCACTTCACCGTCTAAGCTATGCGTTAAGATTAAACTACTAGCATAAGGTATTTCTATAGCATATTTTGTTTTTTCTTCTTTCTCATCAGGAAAGCCGATAATATTAAAAGCCGCTCCTTTTTCCGTATTCCAAATACCTTCCATAGCCGAGACCTTGACCGGTTGATATTTAAGAGTATTTAAACCATGTAGATCACCGATAAATATTTGAATAGGTGCAACGATTAATGCCATTAATACCGCCATAAAAAGCATAATTTTAGCATGTTCTTTATAACGATTATTTAGTAAATAAAAACTACCGACGCCACCGATAACAAAAGAAGTAGTTAAATAAGCCGCTGTAATCATATGGAAAAAGCGGTAAGAAAAAGATGGATTAAAAATAATTTCCAGCCAATTTAAAGGATAAAAGAACCCTTCGCCTTGCAATTCAAAACCCGCAGGCGTATGCATCCAGCTACTAGCTGCAAGTATCCAAAAAGCTGAGATTACAGTACCGATAGCAACTATTAACGTAGAAATAAAATGCACTTTTTTACTGACTTTATTAAAGCCAAATAACATTATACCTAAAAAAGAGGATTCGAGAAAAAAAGCAGTAAATACTTCAAAACCGAGAAGCGGACCGAGGACATTTCCAACCTTATCTGAAAAATTTGACCAATTAGTACCGAATTGATAAGACATTACAACGCCTGAAACTACCCCCATACCGAAAGTAACGGCAAAAATCTTCACCCAAAATTTGTATATTTCTTGATAAACTTGGCGATTTGTTTTTAACCATAACCCTTCAATTACTGCTAAAAAGCTTGCAAGCCCTATAGTAAAAGCAGGAAATATTATATGAAAGCTTATAGTAAAAGCAAATTGAATCCTTGATAATAATACTTGATCAAATTCCATGTTTAAGCTGCTGTTTTAAGATAATAGCTTTTTGACAATAACAATATACTCCAAGTATAATGAAGAGTAGACGAAATTTTATTTGGAAAAGAGCAAGGAGTCTATAAGGCAAGGAGCGGAGCGTATACTTAATACGTGAGCACCGCAGAACTTATAAGACGACGTAGCCAATTTTTCAAATAAAACGAGTATACAGTATTTGATTTAATTAGCCGCCTTTGCTATTATTAAATTCTATCTGATTAGTTTTAACAAATTTTCCTTTTTCGGAGTTCCAATTATAATGAACATTTACTATTCTTACTTCTGTGACATTAATATCACCATTGGGCAATTGCGTTACATCATACCCTTTTCGGATAGAGTCCGTAATTAATAAACTTGCTTGACAAATATATTTTACATCAAAGAACGGAGAATCGTCTTCCTTAGACTTTTCTTGTTCTTCTAAAAAATTATTAGATAATTCTTTTTCTTGCATTTCTAATGATTTTGAAGTTATTTCCTGAATTTTGTAGCATTATTTAAAGTAAGAAGCAAGGCTTGTTTATTATTTTTCCATACATTTAATATTTTTAGGTATATTTTTGCAAAATAATTAAATTGAATATATGCTCTAAAATAATAGTAAAAAAATATATTGAGGTCCATTATCGTGATAAAATACCCTACTTTATCCAAATCAACATTTAGCTTAGGTATTTATTTTTTAAAATTCGATAAAGTTAAAATTACTTTATTGACCGTGATCTGTATTTTACTCGGCATGATTCCAGCAATTGATAGTATATTACTTCAGAAAATTATTGATTTAATTGAATCTTTCAGTGATGAGAATGCAGATAACCTTTTATCTTCGATGATTTACTGGGCAGTATTTTATGCTCTTTGGTGGGAGAGTATTAATATAGCATATCGTTCATATGATTATTTATATCTAAAGACTATGCCTGTAATAAAAGGGAAAATATTAAATGAACTTTATAATTATACACAATATCATAGTCATAAATTCTTTCAGGATAATCTAGCAGGACATATTAGCAATCGTATTACCGAAACCGCAAGATCGTTTGAGATGATCATTTCGATATTCGGTGAAAAAATTCTTCGTAAACTCGCTATTATTGTATTTGCATTAGTTGCTTTATATTCGGTACATTACGTTTTTGCTACAATATTTATCTTATGGATTACGGTCTTTTTAGGGCTTAGTGTTCTTTTCTCGGATAAAATCAATAAATACTCATTAAATTATGCTAGAAGCCAATCTTTTGTTGCCGGTAGTGTTGTAGATGCAATTAGCAACATTAATGCGGTTAGAATGTTTACAGCCCATAAATTTGAACGTCAACATTTAGAAACAAGAGTAGAAAATGCCGTAGCTGATGAGCAAACTATGCAATTTTTCATGTTCAAATTACGCTATGCTCTTGGAACTTCTTGCTCAATAATGATCTTTATAATGATTTATTATTTATCTAGACTTCGTAGTGAATTATCTATAACTATAGGTGATTGTGTATTAGTGCTAACATTATGTATAAATGTAGCAGACGATATTTGGGATTTAACGCAAGAAATCGGCGATATGTTCGAGCAGGTTGGTGCATTTAATCAAGGCTTATCCCTAATGGCACCGCATATTATAACGGATATTGAGAATGCTACTCCTTTAGATATAAAAGAAGGAATTATTGAATTTAGAAACGTTACGTTTAATTATCATCGCAACAATAATCTATTTTATAATAAATCGGTATTAATACCGAGTAAACAAAAAGTAGGACTAGTCGGATTTTCCGGTTCAGGAAAAACCACTTTTATTAGTTTACTTACTAGGCTGCACGATATAGAAGAAGGGATGATTTTAATAGATAATCAAAATATCAAACATGTAACTCAAGACTCTCTAAGAAAAGCTATTAGCCTTATACCGCAAGAACCGGTACTTTTTCATCGTACTATTTTGGAAAATATCAGATATGGGAAAAAAGATGCTACTCTTGAGGAAGTTATAGAAGCAGCAAAATCTGCACATATCCATGAGGTTATCGATAATTTACCTGACGGTTACGATACTATGTGCGGTGAGCGGGGGAATAACTTATCAGGCGGTCAGCGTCAAAGAATTATTATAGCAAGAGCTATCTTAAAAAATGCTCCTATTTTAATTCTCGATGAAGCAACAAGTAGTTTAGATAGCGAAACGGAAAGCCTAATTCAAGAATCAATGGAATATTTAATGCAGAATAAAACCGTGATAGTTATTGCTCACAGATTACCTACTTTACTAAACATGGATAGGATTTTAGTTTTTGAAAAAGGTAGCATAATCGATGACGGTAGCCACACCGAATTACTAAAAAATAGTAAGCTGTATCAAAAATTATGGAACTCTCAAGTTAAAGGATTGATAGCGTGAGTTTTATGAAACTATCTGATTTTGACTTTGATTTACCAAGCGAGCTTATTGCACAACACCCATCTGATAAACGTGACCACTCAGATTTATTAATTGCTGCTACAGCACCTATTAAAACTAAATTTTATAATATAATTGATTACTTAAATGAAGGGGATTTATTAGTTTTTAATAATAGTAAAGTGATAAAAGCAAAGTTACATTTGGGAGAAAATATTACAATAAATTTGAATCAAAAATTATCAGATATAGTCAATTCAGTTGGATTCGGATACAAGGAGCGAGGAGCGAAGCCTATAATAGGCGAGACGACGAGTAACGCAGTAGGCGAGTCCAAATCAATTGACTATGATTGTTGGACGGCTTTTGCGAAGCCTGCTAGAAAGTTGCATGTGAATGATGAATTTTATTTTGATAATCACAAGGTAATAATTACCGAAAAGCTTGCGATGGGCGAGATTAAAGTAAAATTTGTACTTGATGATATTTCGGTATTTGAATTTTTGGACAAATACGGTGAGATGCCTTTGCCGGTTTATATTAGACGTTCTAAACGTCATTGCGAGGAAGGACGCAGTCCTGACGCGGCAATCTCATTACAAAATCCTAAGATTGCCACGGCATCCCAAAGGATGCCTCGCAATGACGATAAACTAGACAACGAACGCTATCAAACTGTCTATAGTCAAATAGAAGGCTCAGTTGCAGCCCCGACAGCAGGGTTGCATTTTACTAAGGATATACTTGATAAGCTTGAAGCAAAAGGCATACAAACTACATTTTTAACATTACATGTGGGAGCAGGAACTTTTTTACCTGTAAAAACCGAAAATATTCACGAGCATAAAATGCATACCGAATATTGCTCTATTACTCCTGAAACTGCCGAAATCATCAATAAAGCAAAGCAAGAGGGAAGACGCATTATTGCAATCGGCACTACGACACTTAGAACACTTGAGAGTTCTTGCAATAACGGCATCGTAAAAGCAGGTGATTTTGAAACCGATATCTTCATAACCCCGGGTTTTAAATTTCAAACGGCAGACATGCTACTTACTAATTTCCATTTTCCGAAATCTACTTTATTTATGCTTATATGTGCTTTTGCCGGATTTAAAGAGATGCATGAATTATATAAATATGCTATAAAAGAAAAAATGCGTTTTTTTAGCTACGGCGATGCAACACTTTTATATAGAAAAATATGAATAGTATCAAAGAATATTCTTTTTTTGTAAATCTAGCCAAATTACCCTTTATAGAAGAAATTTGGCTTTTTGGTTCACGCGTGCGAGGTGATAATCGTGAACGTTCTGATATTGATATTGCCATCCTCTGCCCTAATGCAAGTAAAGATGACTGGCAACAAGTTTTAGAAATAATATATGATGCAGATACACTTTTAAAAATAGATTGTGTACGATTTGATACATTAAATGATGATGATAAATTTAAACAAAATATCATTAATTTTAAAAAAATTCTTTATAAAAAAGGAGAAGTTCTAATGGAAAAAATATTTTGGCAAGATTATTTCCAAAGCCTTGGTCAAGCAATTAATAGATTACATGATGTTATAGAACGTTCTAAGGTTGATAAAAATGACTATGCCCTAGATGCTTCTGTTCAAAGGTTTGAATTCGTAATAGAACTATTTTGGAAAGTATTAAAGAAAGTACTAGCCTATGAAGAAATTGACAGTACTACTCCAAAAGATGTTCTAAGTAAAGCTTTTCAATTTAGCATGATCGATGATGAGCAAATGTGGCTCGAAATGCTTAGAGATCGCAATAATACTTCTCATGTTTATAAATATGAAGATGCAGAACGAGTTTTTGAGAATATAAAGTTATACCTACCGATTTTAGAAAAAACCTATAACAAACTAGAGAAAAAATATTTTGGATGACCAAATCCTCTACTTCATTAATACTAGATGCAAAACAAGCTGCGTTATTAGAAGAATTAAAACAGTTAGCAGCAGAACTTAATAAGCCTAAAAGTTTATTTAAATTCTTTAATCAAAACAATTTAAAAAGCGGGATTTATTTATACGGTCCGGTGGGTAGTGGTAAGACTATGCTGATGAATTCTTTTTTTGAAGCGATAAGCATACCTAAAACCATTATCCACTATCAGAACTTTATGCAGGAAATTCATAAAACAATGCATAAATTACAAACGGAGAATCAAAAAGATATCATCCCTAAAATTGCCAAAAACTATGCTAAACAAACTAAAGTGTTATGTATAGATGAATTTGAAATTAAAGACATAACCGATGCAATGATAATCGGCAGATTATTTAGTGAATTAATAAAGCAAAATATTTTTATTTTTATCACCTCTAATACAATACCTAATAATCTTTACAAAGATGGACTACAACGAGAATCTTTCTTACCTTTTATAGAGATCATTAATAACAAATTTTATGTTAAGTGTCTTGATAATCACCACGATTATCGATTTGATAAGGCTTTAGGAGTTAAAGGAGATAGAATCATTTATCCCTTAACTTTAGAAAACCAAAACAAACTTAAAAAAATTATCACGGATATTAGTGATAATAACCTTGTTTCTCAAAATATTGAGGTTCTAGGTAGAGAAATATCATTTCAAAAAGTTCATAAAAAAATATTAGTAACAGATTATAACGAATTATTTATACGCGACCTTAGCTATATTGATTACGTCAATATTTGCCAAAATTTTAATGTTATTATAGTGAGGAACGTTCA
>NZ_CBCDJS010000019.1:0-15885 GCF_965035265.1 Rickettsia sp. | reverse complement strand
CTAATACTATCTTGGTCTTTTCTTCGGCACTGAAATTCCGAAACTGTTTCTTAGTCATTCTTACCTCTTAAGTTATTTGGTCTATTCTAACTTATTACCAAGCAAACCTAACTATTTTTTTGTTCAGTTTTTTCAGGCCATTATATATTAACCCCAATATATTAATTATTTTTAATAATCGATTAGTATATAATTAAAAAATCTTAATATATTTTATATAAATAAAGTTAATTTTTATTAATAATAAGTAATAATTAATTTATAGCAACTTTTTTACAACAATAGATTTTTGGGATTATTTATAAGAAAGTAATAAATTTTATGGATTAGTAGAAAGATTGCGGGGCTATTGTATGGCTCGGTTTTTCCGTAATTGCGAGAAGGCATTGCCCGCGTGGATATCGATGTCATTCCTGCGAAAGCAGAAATCCCAGTTTCTTTGGTGTCATACCGCGACTTGATCGCGGTATCTTAGGACTTAGTCTGCGATACGAGATCCCGTGGTCAAGCCTATAGTACCGGACAGTTTTTATTCTATGTCATTCCCGCGTAGGCGGGGATGACATCGAGGGCTTTTTAAAAAATATAAGTCGTATGACCGATCTCTATTTGTTTAACGGGATTTCTACTAAAGCGTGCTTTAGTACTTGATCAACATTTGACACAGATATAATTTCTAAACTTTCTTTTATATTCGGCGGTATATCTTTTAAATCTTTGACATTCTCTTCTGGAATTAGTACTTTTTTAATCCCTCCCCTACTTGCAGCAAGCAGCTTCTCTTTAAGACCGCCGATAGGTAAGACATTTCCTCGCAAAGTAATTTCACCTGTCATTGCTACGGTGCGATGTACGGGTATTTTAGTCATTAATGAAACAATAGTTGTAAACAAAGCACAACCGGCAGAAGGACCGTCTTTTGGAATAGCACCGGCTGGTACGTGAATATGAATATCAAAATCTTTATAATTATCGTATTTTAATCCAAAATTTGTTGCTCTACTTCTAAAGCAGCTATATGCAGCCATTGCCGATTCTTTCATAACATCACCCAGCTTTCCGGTGGTCTTTATTTCACCTTTACCTGGGAATGCTAAAGCTTCAATAGTTAAAAGCTCACCTCCTACTTCAGTATATGCAAGCCCTGTGGTACTTCCTATTTGATCTTCTTTCTCGGCAAGCCCGAAATTATATTTTCTAGGACCTAAAAATTCTTCAAGATTATTACTATCTATGGCAACATGCTTGAGCGTCTTATCAGCTAAAATTTGCTTTAATGCTTTTCTAGTTAACGCTCCTATTTCACGTTCTAAAGATCTTACTCCTGATTCTTTAGTATAATATCTAATTAAATCTAAAATTGCCGCTTCAGATATAGTAATTTCATCTTTCTTAATTTTATGTACTTTAAGCTGTTTTGGAACTAGATAATTTTTGGCAATTTGGAGTTTTTCTTCTTCTACATAACCGGAAATATATATTTTTTCCATTCTATCGCTTAAAGCTCTCGGTAAATCATTAGAGTTAGCAGTAGCAATAAATATTACATTTGATAGATCATATTCTACTTCTAGATAGTGATCTACGAAATGACTATTCTGCTCAGGGTCTAATACCTCAAGCAAAGCAGATGCCGGATCACCTCTAAAATCAGAACTCATTTTATCAATCTCATCAAGAAGCATCACAGGATTACTAGTTTTAACTTTCTTAAGTTGAGTAAGAATTTTACCGGGCATTGATCCAAGATAAGTTTTCCGGTGTCCTCTGATTTCTGCTTCATCACGAACGCCACCAAGAGCAAATTTAGTGTATTTTCTTCCCATACCTTCGGCAATAGATTTTATGAGCGAAGTTTTACCGACACCAGGAGGACCGATCAAACATAATATAGGTCCTCTAATTTTACTCGAACGCTGTAATACCGCTAAATATTCTATAATTCGTTCTTTAACTTTTTCGAGTCCGAAATGGTCACGATTTAAAATTTTCTCTGCCTGATTAATATCAATTTTAGTATGATCATATTTACCCCAAGGCAAGCTAAGCAAAGTCTCTAGATAATTACGTGTTACCCCCGACTCTGCCGACATTTGATTCATGCTACGGAGTTTTTTAAGCTCAGATTCTGCTTTCTCTTTAGCTTCTTTTGATAATTTTAAACTTTTAATTTTTTTCTCAATATCGGCAAGTTCTGATTTATCTTCATCAAGCTCTTTTTGAATAGCTTTCATTTGTTCGTGCAGATAATAATCACGCTGCGTTTTTTCAATTTGCTTTCTTACTCTTTGCTGCAATGCTTGTTCGGTTTCTGAATTTACTATATTGGAAGTAAGCGTACTAATAACCGTAGTGATACGCTTAAAGGGGCTGGTTTCTTCTAATAAATGCTGCTTTGCCTCAAGTGAAGTTATCAAATGTGAAGCTAATATGTTAATAATATTTATGAAATTAGTGCTATTACTTATTTCTTTATTGATAGTTTCAACAATTTCTGCATTAACTTTCTTATCATTAACGGCATATTTAGCGAATAGCTGTACTGCATTATCAACGAGTGAACGCATGTTATTAACGTCAAATATTTCTTCATCCGGAATAATTTCGTAATTCGCTTCAAAAGCATCATTGCCTTTGATATTGCTTAGCTTTACTCGTGCTATTGCTTCTATTAAGATTTTAGCCGTACTATTAGGCAGCTTCACTATTTGGATAATCTTGGCGAGTATAGCTGTGTTATAAAGTTCATGTTTACTAGGGTTTTCTTGATCAAACTTTTTCTGTAAAGTTACTAAAATATATTTACTATTATCTTCCTCGGAAATGGTAGTATGAGAGAGTGCTTGCAGCGATTTTTGCCTGCCCACAAAAATAGGAGCAATTACTCCTGGGAACACTACCATATCTCGTAATGCCATAAGCGGCAGGGATTTTTTATTCATCAATTAAAACCTTTTAAAATTTCCAATTATTAACTATATAATATAGTATAAACACGATTTCAAGCCATCTTTATTAATTATATTTATGAATTTATTACTACAATCCTCTCAAAATGTAGCAGCCGCACATAATAGAATAAAACAATATCTACATTTAACTCCGATCGTTCACTCTGAAAGCTTAAATGAGATGCTCGGTCACGAGATTTTTTTTAAAGTTGAATCATTGCAAAAAACCGGTGCATTTAAAGTTAGGGGGGTATTAAATCATTTATTAGAACTAAAAGAACAAGGAAAATTACCTGATAAAATAGTCGGTTATAGTACAGGTAACCATGGAATCGGTCTTGCTTATGCGAGTAAATTATTCGGTATTAAAACAAGAATTTATTTACCGTTAAATACTTCAAAAGTAAAGCAACAAGCAGCTCTTCATTATGGCGGTGAAGTTATATACACAATGACTAGGCAAGAAGCAGAAGAAAGAGCAAAAAAAGATACAGAGCAAGGGTTTTACTATATGCACCCTTCCGATAGCGATTCTACAATAGCAGGTGCCGGCACGTTATGCTATGAAGCATTACAGCAACTAGGCTTTAGTCCTGATGCTATTTTTGCATCTTGCGGCGGCGGCGGTTTAATTTCCGGTTCGTATCTTGCCAAGGAATTAATATCCTCCACAAGTTTATTAATAGGTTCAGAACCTCTTACGGCTAATGACGCCTATTTGTCAGTTAAAAATGGTGCAATATATAGATTTGATGACGCACCTAATACTATTGCAGACGGTCTTAAAACCTTGAGTGTATCGGCTCGTACATTTGAATATTTAAAAAAACTTGATGGTTTTCATTTAGCGGATGAATATCAAATATATTACTGGACGGCGTGGCTTACCCATTTACTAAAAGTGATATGCGAGCCATCAAGTAGCATAAATATGGTGGCAGTAGTAAATTGGTTAAAAACACAATCCAAACCTCAAAAACTACTAGTATTAATCTCAGGCGGTAATATCGATCCTATTCTTTATAATGAACTATGGAAAGAGGGGTATTTAACCGTCCCACCAAGCATTACTAACTAAAGATAAATATCGTCATTGCGAGAAGAAACTGGCGTTATTGCATGGCTCGAGAAACCCGCTCGATGTCATTCCCGCGTAGGCGGGAATCCAGCAAAAAAAGTATAAATACAGTAGACTTTTAAAATTAAAAGCTCGACTTATCTCGCTTTACCATGGATTCCCGCATACGCGGGAATGACATATAATGCTTTGCTCGAGCCACGCAACACGACTTCCTCACAATAACGTAGACTTTCCAAGTTATATTAAAATTTAACCTTTATTTCTTACCATTCCTTGATTTTGAGTAAAAGTATTAGGAGTATTTTTCGGGGGTTTTATATTAGAGCTTCTTAGTTTTATTAAATCTTCAAATATGGTTTTATCAAATGCTATTGGATTGATTTTTCTGAGTTCCGCTAAATTAAAATTATTAACTTGTTGCGGTTTAATAGACCCCCCGTAACAGGAATTAAATTTTTAAATTGAGGATTAGTTGCTACCTTATCTTTATTTTCATTCAAAAATTTTGTTAGACCTTCAGCAATTTCAGGATTTGTTAAAGCGTTTGAAAAGATTTTATCATTAATTACTTTTACAACATACTCATCACTTTTAATCATATATTCATTAACAATTTTTTCTAATCTTTGTCCTAAATAATTTTTACCATTAAATATCTGCTTAAATTTTTCCCACCAAGAAGTACCTCTATCATTAATATCCTTTAATTCAGTGGCTATTTTAGTACTGTTTTTAGCTAGATAAGTAGAATCTAACTTATTTAATTCCCGTATTATTACTTCAGGATTCTTTATACCTGATGAGTTAGTAATTGCAGTAATTTGTTCTAATTGCTTACTAATTTCATTATTTTTTTCCAATCTATTACTAATCTGCTGCGTCGTATTAGTGACTGCCTTTTGTAACTCCTTAAATTCCACTTGAGATAATTGATTTACTCTTGGGATAAACCGCTTACTCTCTTCATCAAATTTCTGATTTTTATCTCCTTGAATAATAAATTTTTCATATTTTTCAAGTTTTTCTGGAGTGTTTTTAGGATCTTGTTTTAAAATTTCTATAGCTTTATCTTTTATAGCCTGTGCATATTGCTCTTTAGGTATAGCCTTTCCACTTATGGCTATTAATGCTTCTTTAGTTGCTTTTATAGGATTGGCAAAGATTTCTTCTTCATCTTCCACACCCATAAATGATAATTCATCAAAAGGTCCTCCTTTATTTAGAGGAAGTACAAAACCCTTAAGTGCTGCTTCAGCTCTAGCGACATCAAACTTTAGCTTATCTGCTGCACTAGGTATCAGTTTCGTGTCTTGTCCTAAATTAATATGCAGGTTATCTACTAATTTTTGTATATCTTTGTTTTCTACAACTTCACTAATAATTTTGCTGGCAAGAACTTCAAGCGTACTAGTAATATATTCTTCAGATTGTAAATGTTGCCCAATAGGATCAGTAGTAACAATATTTTTATTCAAACTATCTAATCTATTATCTACATTTTTTATATCAACTATTTTTCCTTTTACTGCCGCCGATATCTCAGTTACTTCATCGTTTTTTTTAATTTTTTCAATAGTATCGTCTCTATTAGTTACAATCTCTGCCATATATTACTCATTATTAAAATATTCGATATATCAAGTATATAATACCAAAATTTTATAATTTGCAGGCTATGATCGTGTGGGTCCATGTTTTTTCTGACTCTGTCTACTTTCATTAAGAGCGTTAACGTGGGATAATTCTTTAGGAGTTGATATAGAAGACTTATAGCCTTGGGTTTTTGCTTTATCTGGCTCTTTTTTTTCTACAATATTGATTCCTTTATCTTGCTTTTGTTCTGCTCTAGCTTGTTCTCCCTTTTTTGGTTCTTCTGGCAGATTTTTAGCATTTTTATATGAGATACTACTTTTTTCAAAGTTAGCGACTGCTTTATCTATATTTTGTTGAGCATAATCCGTACCGGTAAAAACTTGTGCTATTCTTTGCCATAATTTAGGTTTGGCTACTCTTTGTAATTCTAATGCTATATTTGCTCCCCATCCGCGTTCGGTTAAATATCCAGGATCTAACTCTGCTAATACTCTTTTAGTACCGTTAACAAGTGCAGGGTTCTTGCTCTCAAGTAATGGGGCAAAATACTCAATAATTTTGCTACCTTGCTCTGTCATTTTTTCATGCGGTAATTTACTTATTGCTGGTAATAAAGTTTTAATTATATTAGGCTCATTTACTCCTAACTTATTAATATATGATAAAGCTTTTGCTTCTTTTTCATTTGTTTGAAAAGTAACTTTAAAAAATTCAGCTATCTTTAATGCTTCTTGTGTTAATGCTTCTACTTGTTTTGGATCATTAATTTTCTCTTGTCCATCAAGTTTAGGGGTGGTATTTTTAGTAAGAAATTCTCTGTAATTACCTAATTTTGTTTCTGAAACATTTTCTTTAAGATTATCTAATGTTTTATCTATTAATTTCTCTCTATATTGTTCTTTAGATATTTTTTGGTTAGCTAATTCTAACATAGCTTTTTCTAATGGTTTTTTAATGTCCATCACTTCATCTTGGCTTAAGCCATTACGTTTTCGGTCGTTCATCTGCTCTATTTGAGCTTCACTTAAATCTATGGCAAAACCTTTTAAAGCAGCTTCATTTTTAGCATTTGCAAAACTATATTTTCTTTTTTCCCCTTCCGACGAAATTAATTTAGTTACTTCATCATGAGTGTTATATATAGTGTCAGTTAACGATTGAACTACATCATTTGGTAAATAATTAGTACTAAAAGGAGCGAACTGCGATTCTATTGCAGTAAAAATATTTTGTCTAGTAGCGGCAACATAGTTAAGAGGAGTAGAAGTGTCTTTAAAAAATTTAATTTGAGTATTAAATTTACTATCAATACTACTTATATTATTTGAAAATTTATTATATAATTCTTCTGTACTTAATGGAGCTTGGCGATTTCCTTCAGGTTTATTAGCATCTTTTGACATAATCATTTCCCCTATTAATTATTGTTAATTAAATTAGATAATAATTAGTTAAAGAATGCAAACCAATTTAAAATTTATGAATGAAAATTAATTAAAACTTATAAAAAGAATTGTATTTTTTCATAGAAGAGGTCCTAATCGTAATTTCATCAGGGATTTCGGTTATGAACCTTGAAGGGTAAGAGCGGACTATTTCATAAAATATTTTTCGGCTTTCTGCGTGGGTAATGTAGAGGTCTTTTTTGGCTCTTGTAATACCGACATAAGCAATGCGGCGTTCTTCTTCTAAGCCCTTTTCACCATCTTCATCTAAAGATCTTTGAGACGGAAATACCCCCTCTTCCCAACCCGGTAAGAATACTACATCAAACTCAAGACCTTTCGCAGCGTGCAGGGTCATTATAGTAACAGAACCACCGTAATTGGTTTCAAGCACTTCGTTTTCCATAACCAAACTAGAATGTTCGATAAAGTCATGGATATCGTTAAACTCGGCAATAGCTCTTAGCATCTCGTTAATATTCTCGATTCTTCCAAGTGCTTCTTCGGTTTTCTCTTCCTTAAGCATTTCAAGGTAACCGGAATCATCAAGTATTACTTTGACCACGTTTATCGGAGCGTCAAGGTTAAATCTTTCATGCCAATTATCAATTTTAGTCACAAAATCCTTTAAAGTATCATATGATTTTGCTTTGATTTCGCCTTTTTCTAGCATTTCCTTAATAGCTACAAAATTAGAAATACTTTGCTCAATAGCATAGGCTTTAATTTTGCTTAAACTAGCTGCACCTATTGCTCTTTTTGGTACATTTATAATACGCTCAAGTGCTAAATTATCGTTTGGATTTAAAGCAATACGGATATAGGCAAGCACGTCCCTTATTTCCATTCGTTCATAGAATCTTAATCCCCCTATAATTTTATAAGGCATAGCACTATTTATAAATGCCTCTTCAAAACTCCTAGTTTGAAATCCGGCTCGCACTAATATAGCGATATTACCTGCATTATATTGGTCTTCTCGGACTAACCTATCTATTTCACTGGCTATATATCTTGCTTCTTCTTTATCACTCCAACAAGATATAATTTTGATTTTTTCACCGCTTTCCCTATCCGTCCATAACGTTTTACCGTGACGGTTTTTATTATTATTGATAACATTAGAAGCAGCAGCAAGTATCGGCAAAGTTGATCTATAATTCTGCTCTAATTTAATAATTGTTGCACCTAAAAAATCTTTTTCAAACCGTAATATATTACCGACTTCTGCTCCTCGCCAGCCGTAAATAGACTGATCATCATCACCAACGCAACAGATATTTTTATGTAAGCTTGCGAGCATTCTTGCCCATAAATACTGTACGACATTTGTATCTTGATACTCATCTATCAAAATATATCGATATTTTTCTTGATAATGCCTTAATATGTCAGGATTTTTAATGAAAAGCTCATTATTATAAAGTAACAAATCTCCAAAATCCAGTGCATTAGATATAAGAAGATTCTGCTGATATTCGTGATAAACAAGTTTTGCTACTCGCTGTACCGGAAGGCTAGTGTCTGAGGCTGATAATTTACTTGGTAGTAATCCTTGATCTTTCCATCTAGAAATTATGATATGTATTAATTTAGGAGCATATTTTTTAGTATCAATATCTTTCAGTTTTACTATATCTTTAACTAGTTTTAATTGATCGTCATGATTAATAATAGTAAATCTGTTATTTAAGCCAAAATTTAAATGCTCTATATGTTCTCGTAATATTCTAGCTGCCATTGAGTGAAAAGTACCGATATTAAGCCCCTGACAATTAATTAAGCTATGAACCCTTTCAGCCATCTCTTTAGCAGCTTTATTAGTAAAAGTAACGGCTAGAATATTTTGAGGCAAAGCTAAATTTTGATGAATAATATTCGCTATTCTTGAGGTAAGTACTTTGGTTTTACCTGTCCCTGCACCTGCAAGCAATAAAAGCGGTCCTTCAGTATGAAGAACTGCTTTTTGCTGTTGTGGATTTAATGTATTTAGAAAATCTTGGTTTTGCATTATTTGTACAATTTACATATTGTTAGACTGGGACTAGTATGTCATTCCCGCATGGCGTTGTTGCGTGGGTATAAAAAAGCGCTCAGTGTCATACCGTGGCTTGACCACGGTATCCATAAAAACAACTTAAAATACTAATAATTTAGTATTTTAAACTGGATCCCGCGATCAAGTCGCGGGATGACAAAGGGAGAATTGATCCACGCAACAATGCCTCGCGGGAATGACATCGAAACATTAAAAGATTATCTAATTCTTCTCAGGTTTTTGATAATATAAGAAAGAGTAATTATTGGATTACAAAGAATTATTTTTAATAACCTAAAATAAGATCCTAAATTCCTATCTTCAATAAACCAATTATATAAATCGTTTATAGGCTTAATCTTATCAGCTATAATATATTTATCTTTAAATAATTCTTTCAAAGCTCTTTTTGCCTGTTTTGCTTCTACCTTACGCTCTATTGTTAAGCTTTGATCATGAACTCTATAAAAATACAAAGATTCCGGTATATGAGCAAATTTTGTAACAAGCCCAAAACGCAGCCAATATTCATAATCATCAACTAACTGCATATTTTCATTATATCCGCCTACTTGCTTTGCTAAATCTGCTCTATATAAAAAACATGCACCGACACAATCTCTAATCGGTAAAAACTCAGGCGATTCTTGATAAAGCCTGCTACCTATTTTACCTTGCTCATCTATTAAGGTATAATCAGTGTATACAAGTCCTATATCAGGCGAATTATCTAAAACATTGCTCATTTCCTCTAAAGCATTTTCATGAACAAGATTATCATCTGAAGTCCAAGTAAAATACTGTCCCCTAGCCTCTTTAAAAGCGATATTAAGACTACTAGGTAATTTTTTATTAGTCTCGTTTACTATTACTTTAATACGTGAATCTTGCTCTGCATATTCCTTAGCAACAAGCATGCTATTATCTTTTGAGCAATCATCAATAATAATAAGCTCGAAGTCTTTAAAGCTTTGATTAAGGCAGCTTTCAATAGCAAGAGGTAATAGCTTTTCTCTATTATAGACCGGCAGAACTATTGAGATTTTAGGATTATTCATACGCATGTGTTCCTAAAATATCAAGTATTTCTATATATTGAATTACGATTTCTTGTAATCCTTCGGAATAGTTATTATGCTCAAAGTTTAATAATGTATTGCATAAAGCATTATTAAGCTCTTGGGTATTATGATATCGATCTTATTAAAACTTTCAATTAATTGTACTATAGGATGAAAATATCCAATTGAAAGCGGCATCTTTTTGTCCAGTAATTCAGCAAGATTATTAGATATTATGTGCAAGTAGTTATTCACTTTTTCTCTATCTATTAGACAAAGCCGTTCATAATTATCAAGGATAAAGCTAGCTTGTTCAATTTTTTCTTCAATATCATCTACAGGTACCGGCATAAATTTTTAATCATAATTATTATTTTATTGTCATACCGTGACCCCGCCGGCATTGTTGCATGGATACCCAAACCGTCATTGCGAGCGACCGTAGGGAGCGTGGCAATCTCATGAAATAATAACAAACTCCTGAGATTGCTTCGTCGAATTACTGCGTAATTCTTCTCGCAATGACGAAAAACTGAGCCATGCAACAACGCTGGCTTGGTCACGGCATGACATTACTCTAATTCTATTGCTGTAAATTTATATATTTAGTATTTAGATATTCAAATATCCCTTCAAACGAGCCTTCAACTCCAAAACCTGAAGCTTTACGCCCAGCGAAACAGGCTTTGGCATTTGCAGGTAAAGGATCATTAATCGATACCATACCAAAATCAAGCCTCTCTGCTATCATTTGTGCCACGGCTATATTATTTGAATATACATATCCTTGCAAGCCGTATTCGGTATTATTTGCACGTTCTATAGCTTCATCTATAGTTTTAAACTTATAACAAGCAATCACCGGACCAAATATTTCTGTTCTAAAGATATCCATATTATCCAAACAGTCAATAATAATAGTCGGTTCAATGAAATTATCAATGGCTTTACCGCCGCAAATTAATTTAGCTCCTTTATTTTGTGCATCTGATAAAAGCTTTTGTATTTTTTCTATTGCAGCCGAATTAATTAAAGGACCTATATCTGATGTTTTATCGAATCCGTCACCGGCTTTAAGCTTAGTAAATTTAGCCTTTAGAATTTCTATAAATTTTTCATATATAGATTCTTCTATAAATATCCTATTAGGGGAAGTACAAGACTGCCCGCTATTTCTAGTTTTAGCGACTACCAAATCACTTGCTACTTTCTCTAAATTATTATCTGCCGTTATAATGAACGGAGCATTACCGCCAAGTTCTAAAGATAAACGTTTTAGAGTATTTGCGGCATTTTGATATAGAATTTTACCGACATTTGTAGAACCGGTAAATGATAATTTCCGAAGCCTAAAATCATTACAAAAAGCCTTACCTATAACATCTGAATCACCAGTAATTACGTTAAATACTCCCGCAGACAAACCGGCATCACTTGCCAGTTTCGCAAGTACTGAAGCTGATAGAGGTGTAAGACTTGATGGTTTTAATATAACGCTGCAACCAGCTGCTATCGCAGGTACTACCTTACGGGTAATCATTGCATTTGGAAAATTCCAAGGAGTTATAGCAGCAGAAGGCCCTACTGACTCATATTGCGTAACGATTTTATGAGCTTTATTATTTCCAGGTTTGATAGCCGAATGAATATTATGAATAGCATATGTATACCAATCAATAAAAGATGCTCCGTATAGAATCTCTTTTTTGGATTCAGAGAGTATTTTCCCCTGCTCTAAGGTTAATATATGACTTAACTCATCAATATTTTCGATTACTAAATTATACCATTTTCTAAGAATCGCTATCCTTTCTTCAAATGAACTTTGTGACCATGAAGAAAAAGCCTTAACTGTATTATCTATTGCAGCATTAACCTCTGATACTTCTAAATTCGGAACTGTAGCGATTTCTTTTAAAGTCGAAGGATTAATAACGGATATTTGCTTTCCAAATGCCACAAATTCACCGTTTATATAATTTTTCCCCGTAATATTTTTAAGTAAGTTCATATTCCCTCGATAATATTAATGGCTTTGCTTACTAAGCTGCTGATGTCATTCCCGCGTAGGTATTTGAGTGGGGTTCGAAAAAAGCACCCGGTGTCATACCGTGGCTTGACCACGGTATCCATAAAAACAATAACTGGACCCCGTGGTCAAGCCACGGGGTGACATTTTCCTTAAGTTGACACCCATGTGCTTTCGCGGGAATGACATATAGTACTTTTCTAATATTATTAATTAAACCGTTGCTTCATCATAACAATTTCTTACCACACCGGCAATTTCTGTATCAGACTCCTCTATTCCAATAGTGAACTCTTGACCATCTATATAAAATGTAGTTCCTGTTTCAGTTTCTATTTTTTTTCCAATAAAAACATCACCTTTTTGTACTCGAGTTACCAAATTTAGCTTCTCTCCTAATATTTTCCAAATAACTACCTTTTGCCCGATATTATCAATATATTGCTCAAGCTGATTCATACCGTTAGAATCCGTTAAACTCACATGAGTAAAGCCCCCCTGCATAGCGATTTCTTCAAAAAATTCTCTACTGTAATGTTCTCCAAAACCTACAGCATACATATTAAATTGAGGATTTTGTATTACATCAGTTGCAGAATCTATAACCTCTTTTTGAGTGGTCTTACAGTCGGTTCCTTCGTTTTTCCCATCAGTAAATACTATAATAGTAGAATGAATATCTATTTTTTCTTTAAAAGATTCTAAAGCATCTTTGACAGTACCATACAACCTTGTACATCCATCGGCATTAAAAGCTTCTACATATCTCTTAATATCTTCAATAGTATTTTCATTACTAGAAAAAGATTCCATGCTAGATTGATCATTAAATGCAACTATATTAATTTCCCAATTAGGAATCTCAACTAATTTAGTTAGTATCTTTTGTATATTATCTTTATAAGTATCAAAAGTACTTTTCATGCTACTGCTAATATCAATTAATAAAGTCATATAATGAGTATTATCATTATTTATGGCTTCTGAATCTTTAGAAGAAAACATAATAGGAAGCTTGTCTTCTTCCTGCCACACAAAACCATTTAATATCGGAAATAAATATTTTAATAGATATTGTTTATCAAGGATAAATCCGCTTTCCAAATCAGAAGCGATAATAGGCGGCTTGTCATCAGCTTTATAAGCCTGTACGGCCTGCATTGTTGCACCATTATTTAGAGTAAAAGTTAAGCTATTATTTTCTGTATGAGAAATAATTTGGGATATTAGCTTAGAAAATTCAGTAGGTGGGTAGGTATAATCTATAGCCGGTGCTTCTTCGCCTGTTAAAATTTTTGATAATTTATTTTCATCGGTTATAGTAGCTTGTAGCATTTTAAGCCTAGTTTCATTAAGATTTTGTTGTAAAGGATCACTAAAAGAAAACTGAAATTGAGTAGTTAATAATTCTTCATTAAATTTAGCTTCTAATTTCATTGCATTAAAAGTTTCAGATAAATTAAACTTAGTTATAAAGTCTCCATCTACTAATTTATGAAATAATTGCCCTGCTTCTATATCCGAAGTATCTATACTATTAGGTTCAGCTTCTTCTAATTTTTTTGGCTTATTCTCATTATCCTTAAATAAAGCATGTATCACATTCTTCTTTAATTCATCAGGGGACGCTAATAATGTACGGAAATGTTCTAAGTCTTTAGAATTTGTTTTAAAAATGACTTTATTATCGGTTACCTTTGTAACTTCTACCTTTGTTCCTATAGCGTTTAAAAAAATTTCCCATTTTTTTTCTGATGTCAAATGTTGTATAGGCATAATTCCTCCTTATTTTATAAAATTAGAAAGAGATATTATATTACCATAATTTTCAACACAAGAATTTATTAAAAAAAATTAATAAATTCTTGTATCCCTGTTTCTTTTTTGAAGAAATTTAATTATTTATTTAGAAACTTCTCTGCTTCAAGAGCTGCCATACAGCCTGTTCCTGCGGCAGTTACTGCTTGCCTATAAATTTTATCCTGAATGTCACCCGCAGCAAAAACTCCTTCTACACTAGTTTTAGTACTACCAGGTGTAGTGATAATATAATTATCATCGTCCATTGCAATTTGTCCGGTAAATAGCCCCGTATTTGGTGCATGTCCAATAGCTACAAATACACCGCTACAATTCACTAAACTAATTTCTTTGGTGTGAACATTTTGAATTTTAACTCCGGTAACGGATTTTGGTTTATTGCTACCTACAATCTCATCTACTACATGATCCCAAATAACCGATATTTTAGGATTTTTAAATAATCGATCTTGCAATATTTTTTCAGCTCTAAAACTATCTCTTCTATGCACTATAGTAACTTTGCTAGCATGATTGGTTAAATATAAAGCTTCTTCTACTGCACTATTTCCTCCCCCTACTACAACTATTTCTTGATTCTTAAAAAAGAAACCATCACAGGTAGCACATGCCGACACACCAAAACCACGAAATTCCTGCTCTGAAGCTATACCAAGCCATTTTGCTTCTGCACCTGTACAAATGATTATACTTTCTGCTTCATACTCATTCCCAGCTCCTGTAAATACTTTAAAAGGTCTTTTTGATAAATCAACTTTTTCTACGTAATCACTAATAATTTCTGTACCGACATTTTGAGCCTGCATAGACATCTGCTCCATAAGCCAAGGTCCTTGCACCGTTTCCGCAAATCCGGGATAATTCTCAACATCGGTGGTAATTGTAAGCTGCCCACCGGGCTGCATACCATTTATTAATATTGGTTTTAAAGCGGCTCTAGCCGTATAAATAGCGGCACTTAAACCTGCGGGACCTGAACCTATTATTAGTACTTTAGCAGTAATTTTCATAATTATTGTTTGTTTATTAATTTGACTTTACGTTATTGTATGGATATCCAAACCGTCATTGCGAGCAGCCGTAGGCTGCGTGGCAATCTCATGAAATAATAACAAACTCCTGAGATTGCTTCGTCAAATTACTTCGTAATTTTCCTCGCAATGACGTGGTGGTATCCACGCAGGAATAATATTAAGCCTTCTTCTCTAACCAAGACTTAATATATTTAATTTCCTCAATATTCATTAATGATGGAGCATGTCCTGCATATTTTATTTCATAAAGATCAAAATCTTTTGTTTCTTTCATTTTTTTAACAGTAGATTTTGTTAAAATTTGAGACTTCACTCCATGCACTACTAATATTCTACATTCTATTTTATTCCATACGGACCATAGTTTAACATCTTCCTGGGTACTAGCGTTTTTCATTCCTTTTGTTATAGCCGGATCATAATTCATTTTATATTTTCCGCCGAATGTAGCAATTACGCTATATTTTGTTAAATAATCCCAATCTTCTTCGTCTTTGATACCTGATTGTGCATAAATAAGCTTTAGATGTTCTTTTGCACTAACCAAATCATCTAAGATAATCGTTTTTTTGGCGTATCCTCCAATTTTAACTAAAGGAGCAGCATCAATAAATGCTCCTATATCATTTAATATTAAGGCTTTAAAAATATTTTTATATTTACTGGCAAGTACCATACCTATAATACCGCCCATTGAAGTACCAAGCCAAATAGGATTTTTAATATTTAGTCTTTTTAAAAAGAATAACGTATCTTTAATATAGGTAGTATAATTATAATGATTAGTTTTTTTGAAATTTTCGCTATCACCACGCCCAGGATAATTTATTGA
>NZ_CBCDJS010000018.1:0-16893 GCF_965035265.1 Rickettsia sp. | reverse complement strand
AATTAAACAAAATGGAAGTAAATGGAGTTTAGACAAACCATATTATGATGAATTTCTTGTTGAATTACCGAAATTAGTTCAAAAATTTGATCTATCTAAAATAATTACAAAAGTAGATTATCCAGGTAAACATGTATCCATATTTAATGCAGTAGGAGACCTAGCACCATATGCTCAGCTTGCTAAATGGGTCGAGAATGCCATTAATGACGAGCGGCAAGGTGAAAATGCAAATCACCAATGGAAAACTATAAAAGCAGTACTGGAAGAAGCTCAAAACAAAGGAATAGATTATTGTAGTTTAACAAGAGGCTGGGAAAATAATAAAGGTGCAGCACAAGGAGATCAGATACTGAAACTTCTAGAAAAAAATTTACAGGCGACAAAAAGCCATAAAATTAAATCAGAAATATTTAATCTCATATTAGAAGAAGCAAATAAAGGAGAATACGGTTTATACGCTATTCCGAGTAATTATAAAAATAATGAAAATGTAAAACATGCAGCTGCAAAACATCAGGAATTTGTTAATGATGAGCTTGAAACATTAACAATATGTTGGGCTACTATAGAGCCTACAGAAGACTTATTTGAAAATGAATCTTCTGATGAAGAATCAAATATTTCTTATAACGATTTCACTCCGCCGCCAGGAATGCCGAAAGAGTTGGATTTAAATAATCCTAATTCTGATCATTGGAATACTTTATTTAATCAAGCAACTGCCCTTGCTGATAAAGCTACCTCAACACCAGAGAACTTTCAAACATGGCTAAATAATTCCGGCTCAATATTAAATAATGCAGTATCAGGTGAACAACCTTCTACTAGTTCGAATACGGCTAACTCTAATAGAGTAGAGCTCAATGTTAAGGAAAGTATTAATGAAATTAATAAGTTAATACAAAATTATAAAATAGTAATAAGCGAAGAATATATAAATAGAGTCCTAGAAACCGGAGATGCAGAGACAATAGATCAAGCTTTAAATAAACCGGATGCTATTAAACAAGCACTTCTCATAATAGCAGAAAATCTTACGAAATCATTAGGTAGTCATTATGCTTCTTTGAATGGGTTTAATCAGTCTTTATTTGTAGAGTCGGATGAATTCCAAAATTTAGCACAATTAATAGAAGATATATCACCTATAGCATATAATGAAAGTAAAGCTCTAAAATATGAATATTGTAAAGTAATAGTAAAAGGAACAAGTAATCCATTACAAGTATTAGGCTCTATGTTTGCTGGAGAACCATTAAATCCATTAAAAGCAACAGCAGAAACATATATAAAATGGTATGAAGAAAACTTTTCTAGAAGTGAAAATTTTGAAACTATCGAAAATAATTTAAACAACCACGTAGTTGATTCTTTAGGCGATACTTTACAGGTTGACCTTGATTTAGATTAAGTTTTTACGTCTTAAATATCATAACTTCGCTTATTTCATGAGAGAAGTTATGATAGCTCGCCTTTATTTCTTAAAAAGAATTAATAATTTCTATACGCAAATCTTATATTTTATTGACAAAATTTTACTAATTCTATATATTTCGTTTTCCAAAATTGAAAACCCATATTTCATGGTTTTTAAGATTTAAATTTAATTAAAATAAGGATATATATTTGTGAAAGAGTCTTTGATTGAAAAATTAAAAAGATACTGTAGACCCACTAGGAATGACAGATTATTTGAGTATACTTATCGAAATTAAAAAGCTTGTTGAAGCTGATAATATTGATAATGCAGAATTAAAGAGAGGTTTATTGTCCTTAGAGCAGGTTTCAAAAGAAGTGAAAAATAATAACGAAGCTGCTACAAAAGCTAAAGAAATATTAGATTTACTAACTCAAGATTTACCGGCAACTAAAAGCGATCCATTAAAAACAGCAATATTTCACGTACTACTAAATGATTGTAGCGACTATTATAGAAATAATGAAGATGTTAAATGGCTTAAAGAAATTGACGTAAGATGGAGTAGTGTCTTACCTCTAGAATCAGGTGAAGAAGTATTTTTACAGCAAAATAAATCAATATCAAAATATTTTACGGAAGTTAATGAACAAGTTACATTAGAGCCAATAGAAATAGAGCTAACTCAAATATTAAAAATGTTGGGTGTTGTTGAAAATAATTCTGATATTAACGATTTTAGCGTATCATAACTTCCCTTGCTTCATAAGATAAGTTATGATACGCTAATTTATCTTATTTATAACTTAAGTTATTTTAGCGTGTCGCTATGGTTTGGAAATTGTACCAAATTTTCCTATGTCATTCCCGCGAAAGCGGGAATCCAGTTCTTAAAAAATACAAATATTATAAACGTAGATTATTTTATGTTTTTCTAGATTCCCGCTTTCGCGGGAATGACATAGAGGCAAAGAATAACACAGTGACCATCCTAATCCTGCTATTTCCCTTTTTCTTCTTTTCAAATTCGGCTATTGCCGATCCTGAAATAACTGAATCCTTTAAATGCTCTAAACTTTTCCCTTATTTTGAAAAAAAATTTAATATTCCCTCTAATACGCTACATTCAATAGCTTTAAAAGAATCCGGTAAAAAACATAAAACTCGTAAAATTAGAGTAGTATGGCCTTGGACTGTAAACGTCGAAGGGAAGGGCTATTATTTTAACAGCAAAAGAGAAGCCGTAAGTTTTGTTAGAATAGAGCTTATAAAAGGGCGAGAGAGTATTGATGTCGGATGTATGCAGATTAATTTAAGACACCATTTAGGGGCTTTTAATTCCCTTGAACAAGCATTTGATCCAAATAATAACGTTCATTACGGTGCAAAATTCTTGCGTTCAAAATATGATCAGCTAGGGAGCTGGCACAAAGCGATAGCACATTACCATTCAGCCACTCATTCTTTAGGGTTTAAATATAAGCAAGATGTAGTTAAAATAGCAAATAACATGGCACTTTATAAAGCATCCTTACATGGTTATCTAAATAATAATGAAGGGGTTTTAGAAGATAAAATTTCGGTAAATAATAACAAAGTTCAAAAAAAGTCACTTTTTAGTAGTAATAAAAGATACAGAAGTAGTATTATGATACCGATTCCTGCTAAAATTAATTAAATTTATGAATATTAAATTAATGACATGTTTTTTAATATTAGTAAGTATGGTAAAAGCAAATGCCGATTTTAACAATATTCAAGATAATTTTGAATATCAGGAAGAGCAGCTAACAATAAAATTACCTTGGAGTGATTGTACTGAAATTCATAAATTCTTAGAGGAAAAATTATCTTTTTCAAAACAACAAATAAAAAAAGAAAATAAAATTCACGAGAAATATAAGCAATTTTACTTAAAACATAATAATCCTACTAATTTTTCTATGCAATTTCTTGAGAAAAAATCTGAGACTAATGGAGTAGAAACTTTAATATCAGGTCTTTTTAAATTTTGTGAAGATAATTTTCAAACTAGCAAAAGCAAATCTAACTCTCTAAATTATTATATTAAAAAACAACAAGACCAATGGTTTAATGATATAAGAAATGAGAAATATAAAATATATTACAAAAAGAAATATGAGGATGGTATTTTTGTCTTTTCGCCAAGAAGAAATTAATATTTGTATTTTATATTATATAATAATATACAGGTTTATTTATGTTAAAGAAATTTATATTAGTATTGTTGTGTATAAGTAGTTATAAATCTCTAGGGGAATCTAATAATATAGAAAAAGAAAGAAATAGTAATCTTGTAGATTTTCAAGAAAATTTAAGTGATACAAATTCTGATATAGGAAAACCTTCAATTTTTATTAAGGATGAACAATTAAAAGAATATAAAGAACTTTATATTCTAAATAAAAAGCAGTGGGATTCAAAGCTTTTATCGCCTAATAAAAATACGAAGCCTATAGTTATCGGTATTCAGGATAATTTTGAAGAGCTACATAGAGTTAAAGGGGATGATATTCACACCGCAAGACAGAGAAAACTTATTCAAAATAGCTGGCTAAAAGATGATTCTTTTAATTATCAGCCAGTAAAAGATGGAAAAACTATAGGAATAGAAGACTTAATTAAGGACTTAAATTCTAAACAACAAATGAGAGAATTATATATTCAACAGATTAAAGCTAAAAAATCACCGAAATAGTGCAGTAGAGGGGATAAGTAACAGCTTATTTATAAAACATTCAGCTGATGATATAATAGATCGTTTGAGGATGGTTGATAAAAACTTTGATTCTATTTTAGAAATATCTGCAAAGTGCGGTTATCTTGCAAATTTACTAAAAACTACCTACAGAAATGCCGATATTACTGCAACCGATATGTCGCATTTATTGCTTGATTCTTTTGAGCATAATCACAAATTATTAATTGATGATGAAGATTTAGAATTTCCTCCGAATTCTTTTGATTTAATTGTTTATTCATTAGGATTACACTGGATAAACGATGTGCAGCGTTTTCTATCTAATATAAGAACATTTTTAAAGCCTGACGGTATTTTTATCGGTAATTTTGTCGGCGGAAATAGCTTAAAGAATTTACGAAAATCCTTAATAGATGCTGAAATAGCAAGCAATTTTAAACACTCCCCACATATCTCTCCTTTTATTCATTTTGACCATGTCCCAATACTATTATCACAAGCAGGATTTGCTGAAGTAATTGTTGATTATGAAAATATGAGCCTTAAATTTGATAATCCTTTAGCTTTAATGAGAGAAATAAAAAATATCGGTGAATCAAATTCACTGAATGCTAGTCATAATTACGCCATTTCTAAAAAGATGTTGTCTTTACTACAAAACTATACAAATAGTTTTGAAGATAATATTACTTTAATTAGTTTTATTGCGACGCCTGTTAAGAATAGTATAAGATTAAAGTTGTTATAGAGGTGATAGTGGTGTATTTTTAGCAGTATTACGTCATTGCGAGCTATTCATATGTCTTCTATGTCATTCCCGCGTAGGCGGGAATCCAGTAAAGCATATAAAAAAACAAGTTTTTTATATGCTTATTTTATCAAATATGTAGCTTCTGTAATATTGAAGTTATTTTTCTGGATCCCCGCTTTCGCGGGGATGACATATGAACGATGCAATGACGATCCAACAATTTATTAAGGTCAAACAAATATGCAAGAATTTGATTTAGTGGTAATAGGTAGCGGTCCGGCTGGTTATACAGGCAGTATTAGAGCAGCTCAACTAGGTATGAAAGTAGCGTGTATTGAGAAAAATGATACTCTTGGCGGTACTTGTTTAAATATCGGTTGTATACCGTCGAAAGCTTTACTTAATTCCTCCGAAAAATACGAAGAAGCTCTAAAGCATTTTGAGAGTATAGGTATTACTACAAATGTAAAATTAGACTTACAAAAAATGCTCGCTAATAAAGATAAAGTAGTTCTTGATCTTACAAAAGGTATAGAAAGCTTATTTGTTAAGAATAAGGTTACTAGAATAAAAGGTGAAGCTAAAATTATCGCGAGCAACATCGTTGAAGTAAATAATGAGCAAATTAAAGCTAAAAATATCTTAATTACTACAGGCTCTAGCGTCATAGAAATACCGAATATCAAAATAGATGAGGAGTTTATTGTTTCATCAACCGGTGCTTTGAAGCTTTCTAAAGTACCTGAAAACTTAATAGTAGTGGGCGGGGGATATATAGGTTTAGAACTCGGTTCAGTTTGGCGTCGTTTAGGAGCTAAAGTAACGGTTATTGAGTATGCCGAAAGCATTGTACCTATGCTTGATAAAGAGATTGCTACGCAATTTATGAAGTTACAGCAAAAGCAAGGGATAGAGTTAAAACTAAATACCAAAGTATTATCAGCAGAAGTAAAGTCAGGAAAAGTAAATCTGACAATAGAGGAGGGCGGTAAAAGCTTAGTAGTAACTAGTGATGTTGTTTTAATGGCAGTGGGCAGAAAAGCCTATACCCAAAACCTAGGGCTTGAGTCTGTCAGTATTGCTACGGACAAGCAAGGTAGAATTGAGATTAATGATCATTTCCAAACAACAGTTTCTAATATTTATGCAGTCGGTGACGTTGTAAAAGGGGCGATGCTTGCTCATAAAGCCGAAGAAGAGGCTGTAGCTGCTGTGGAAATTATGGCAGGGCAGGCAGGGCATGTTAACTATAACTTAATCCCAAGCGTGATATATACTTATCCTGAAGTAGCAAGCGTAGGTGAAACGGAAGAACAGCTAAAGGAAAAGGGTATTAATTATAAAGTAGGTAAGTTTCCATTTTTAGCAAATAGTAGGGCAAGAGCTATCGGTAGTACGGAAGGGATGGTTAAGATTCTTGCGGATAGTAAAACCGATAGGGTTTTAGGAGCACATATTATAGGAACTGATGCAGGTACATTAATTGCCGAGCTTACCGCTTATATGGAATTCGGAGCAGCAGCTGAAGATATAGCTCGAACCTGCCACGCCCACCCGACTTTAAGCGAAGCTATAAAAGAAGCGGCTCTTAGTGTAGATAAAAGAACTATTAATATGTAAATATTCAAATTGTCATGCCGTGGTCATGCCGGCGTTGTTGCATGGCTCGCAAAACCCACTCGATGTCATTCCCGCGTAGGCGGGAATCCAGCGTAAAGCGAGATAAATGGAGCTTTTAAAAAATATTTTAGATCAAGATTTTATTCAAATAAAGCTTTTTAAAGGCTTTAAAGTACTGGATTCCCGCCTACGCGGGAATGACATAAACGAGCCATGCAACAAGCTGGGTCAAGCCACGGTATGACAATGATATGACCAAACAAGCACTACGTCTTTATTTCAAAGATTTTTTAATTAAAAACCAAGATAAGATTAATTCCGATTTAGTAAGAAGCTCCTTAATAAATAAAATTAGTCGGTTATTAAAACAGTTAAAAATACAAACCGTTGGTCTCTATTATCCTCTAAAATACGAAATTAATTTACTTGAAATAACAAACTTACATCCTGAAATAAAATTTTTCCTACCAAAAGTTATACAGCTAAATTCAGAAAGCTTCAGACAAGATGAATTTAAGAGTAAGCTTGCGGAGCGTACAAAAGTACGCGAGCATAGGCTTAACTCTAAAAATTTGCTTGTATCAAGCTTTCTGAATGACGCTGTAGCAGATGAAATCAAATATTGTTCATATAAATCCAATGATGAACTGGTGCTAGGTGATTTTAAAACCTATGAGCCTATAAATAATAATTTTTATAAACCGGAATTGATTATTATTCCAGGACTTGCGTTTAGTAAGGACGGTTATAGACTTTGATACGGCAAAGGACATTTTGATCGATATTTAAATAATAACCGAGATATATTAACCGTCGGAGTTTGTTTAAAAGAACAATTAATAGATAATTTTCCGATTGAATCGCATGATCGTAAGCTTAATTTTATGATTTCAGTATCAGCATAATTCAGAAAGCTTGATACAAGCGAATTTTGCAGGATTCGCCTGTGCTCACGTATTTTTAACGGCTTTCGCAGGCTCACCTTTAAATTCATCTTGTCTGAAACTTTCTGAATTATGCTGTGCGGTTTTCTTAACTTTTTTATTGAATAAACATATAATATTTGCATAATATTATTCTGATAATCAGACAAAAATAAGCTTCAAAACGAGTTAAAAGCTGGTAAGATATGGTTGATATAATAAAGAGAATTGTCGTATTGAGCGGTGTACCTTTTGTTTTTTTGCACAAGCAGTTGGAGATTGGCTAGAAACAGGACAAGTATCCGGCGATACTCAGACTGGAAATATCTGCTTTCAGTTAGCATTGGTAGGGATAGGGACACTTATCATCGATCAAGCATTCAGTAACTTGCCTGATGATATATACAACGAATATGTCAAAGTAGTACAAGATAGTGAAATACAAGTTACGTTAGTGGGCTAATTTTTTTCTATTTATATTAGGTTCTGTGAAGATTTCTAAAAAGATTTAATTTTGGCTCTTTTTTGCTGCAAATTATAAGATTTTTTTGAAATATGAATAACTATTCCAGCAAAAATCTTATTAATTTTCGCTAAAAAATATCTCAAAATAGAAGATCAATTAGAAATCTTCACAGAACCTAGGCTACAAGTTATTTAATTTGTAGCTTTTTTCATATAAGTTATTGCACAAACTTATTATTTCATCTTTATATTTTTGTTTGTGTAAATATTTGCTTTTTAAATTTAGATTTTTAAAATCTTTATCTGTTAATGGCAGATATTTACAAATTTTCATTAAATCTTCGTCTAAAATAAAATGTTTTCTAGGAATATTTAAAGCTTGAGTATTCTCTTCACGATAAGCTGCAAGTATTTGAATTTTACGGTTAAAGCTCTCATCATCACTTCTATATTTTATTTTTCTCCAAGCATCTTTCGGTTCAACCTTATAATTTCTAATGTCTAGCAAAGAGCTAAGAGTAGTTTGATATTTATTAGTTAAATTATTTCTAATAATTATACTATTTAGCTCTTTATATATCTTATATAAATATTCTACGTCTAACATAGCATAATTTAACATATCACTAGTGATAGGGCGTTTTAGCCAGTTAGATTTTTGATGAGTTTTATCAATAGTAATACCACAGAGCTTATAACAAAGATCATCATAGCTTAGCTGTTTACCGAATCCGCAAATATTTGCGGCAGTCTGTATGTCAAAAACATTAGAAGGTAGTGTTTTAAACAAATTATAGAAAATCTCTAAATCTTCACGAGGAGCATGGAATATTTTAATAATATTATTATCTGCAAGCAGCTTATTAAAAATATTTAGATCCAAGTTACTTAGCACATCAATTATTCCGCAATAACTTTCTGCTTTAACTTGAATTATACTAAGCTGAGCATAATAGGTATAGCGACGCTCAAATTCCGTATCTATGCTTAAGCATGTCTTACTTGCTAACCGGTTACAAAATTCTTCTAATGTTTTTTGATTATCGATAATTTGCATAGAAGCGATTTTATAAAGCTCCGATAATTTTTAAGAAAAGATTAGTATGAGATAAAGATAAAACCACTTCAAGACCTATTAAAATAATAATGATCCACTCAAGTTTGGTAGAATGCTTATAATTAAGATCGTTTGAAAGAATGTCTAAAAGCTCGTGAATCATATTAAGACGATGATTCATTATATTTTGCCGTATTTCTATGTCTTGAAATTCTGCCGTCATGAGATATAGAGGTTCATAGCTCGGACGACGCCAAAAGAATTCCGGAGTATCAAATATATCGCTATGCAAGCTAATAGAATAACGTTCGGTGAATAATATACCTATTTGTTGTAATATCTCCTTTTTAGAAAGTGAGACACTACCGGTTCTAGCTAGTTCCTGCTGTATAGGAGTTGTCTGAACAATCAAATTACTAACGGATTGCTCAAGAACACTAAGTTTAACCGATTGTGCAAGAGCATGAGAAATAGAGAGTTTAACAAAAACCGATTTATCAGCTAAGATTATTTTATTTTTTTCTTCATCAATAAAGGTTTTTTCGACTTCCGTATTATATTCAAAATAAATATAATCGGACACCGGCTCTTTAAGCTTGTTCACAGTTACTAAATCAGTATCGCTTAAAACTATTTTTTCTTGAATTTCATCGCCGCCCCAAATGGTTACGCAGCCAAACGGAAAGAAAAATATCTCTATAAAATCAGAATCTTTATTTATTTCTTTCCGAATATATAAAACATCGTCAAAATGCTGAGGTTCAAGACCGATCTTTTTTAAATTAGTAATTAGATCACTCATCTTATATTCAGAAGAAGTACAGTAAGATGAACATCTCATGATTTATTTTTAAGTTTAATTTATATAAATTTAGAGTATAGTAGTTAGCAGCGTATAAAGTCAATCATTATAATTATGTACGAAATATTGAATAATAGAACAGTTATTAAAATAGTAGGCGGGGACTCGATAAAATTTTTACAAAATCTTGTTACTAATGATATTTGTAAGAGCAGCTACTGTTATACCTATTTACTTAATAATCAAGGAAAATATCTATTTGATTTTTTTGTGTATGTCCATAATCTTGAGGAAATTTACCTTGATATTGATAAAAGTAATAAAATTGCTTTGCTAGATCATTTAAATTTCTATAAATTTCGTTCCAAAATACAAATAATAGATTGTAGTGAAGAATATAAAATTGTTTATTCGCATCAAAAATTAGATATAGATACGTTAATTACGGTTCGTGATCCGAGATATAAGTTATTGGGTTTTCGTTCAATAAATGAACTGGGTGTCATACCGCGGCTTGACTGCGGTATCCAGAAAACAATTAAACAAGATCAGATCCCGCGATCAAGTCGCGGGATGACAGGAACGGAATCGACCCATGCCACAACATCTCCCCGCGAAAGCGGGAATCCAGATTCTTTTAATAAAAAATTATACCTAGAAGACAAATATAATTTTGCAATAATAGATGGTGTAGAAGATTTAACTTTTGATAAATCTATTCCAGTTTTATACGGCTGCGAAGAATTAAACGGCGTTAGTTATGATAAAGGTTGTTATGTTGGTCAGGAAGTTATTTCAAGAGCTAAATATCAAGGTGTTATAAGAAGAAAGATATATAAAATTACGTCGGATGAAGATTTATCCTCATTAGTTAAAGATGAAGAAATACTCGCAGATAACGATAAAATCGGCGTAATATGCTCAAGTTATCACAATAAAGCAATCGCTTTAATTAGAGAAGAGAAATATCTCGCTTGTAAAGAAGCTGATATTATTGTTAAAGGAATTAAAATAAATTTATCTCTTGCTCCATGGTATTAAACAATAGTTTATTTTTTAATAATTTGCTTGACATTCATTAGGTTTTCATGTATTATGGTATTTTTATGAAAAATAAATATTGGAGCTTTTATGTATACGCCTTTTCAATTGTTAAATTCAGGAAATATACAAAACATACAACAAATACCGATTATATTAAACGGAACTAATGTTAATGATGTTAACAATAACCTTAATATTTTTGAAACTCTTTGTAATTTAATACCTCAACAACAGGATAAGAATGTTAAAAGTATTTTAGAAAATACTGTAGTACAGCTATTAGAAAGAATGATTTCTATCCCTGAAACTAATTGGGATAAGAAAGATGGTAATGGTAATGGTAATACTATATTTGAATGGGGAGTATGGAGTAATAGCCCTAAGGTGATGGATGTATTTCATAATAATCCTCAAATAATGAATGAATTTGTTTCAGCTGAAAAAGCTCAAATTCATAATTTTTTCCGTGTTGCTATGGAGCCACATATCTCTGATGATTTCCGTAAAGACCAAATCGAAAAATTAAAGCCGTTAGGTTTATATATTAATGAGCTTGGTCAAGATAATCATACTGTTTTATATTCTGCAATACATATTTAAATAAATATCAGCTTATTGCTAATAATCCGAGCAATCAAAATATAAGTTTATTTCAAACTCAAATGGATAAATATTATAAAATAATTGAGAATCTAGTTAAATTTGGTGCCAATCCCTCGCTTGAAGCAAATAATATATTAAATTTATTAGCTACCGGTACTTTACAAATACAAAATACAATATCTAAAATGTCCGATAATGGTCATAAATATTTAGCTCAAGCAGGTTTTAAAACTTTAATAATAAATGTAAAGGAGTTAGTAGAAAAAACATTAGAAAATTGTAACCTTGAAAATTCTACCGGCGGTAATAATATGGTTGCTACGCTTGGTAATATAATATGGTCTATTAAACAAAATATTTTAAAAGCATCCGGTCAAGAAAAAACATTGTTAATCAACAATTTTAAAGAGATAAAATCTTTAGCTGAACCCATAATAGAAAAAATAGTAAAACAGCAAGGATTTAATCCTAACATTATGGATCAATTGAATTCTAATGCTATAGCATGGCTCGGTGAATTAGGAGCTGATTTCTTAGAAAAATGTATAAAAAATATGCAAACAAAACCTGATGTAAATATCTACGATGCTACAGGTAGAACTCCGCTTGATTGGTATAGCGATTATAATGCTTCTCAGGTAGTAGAAACTTTAATCAAAAACGGTGCTAATGTAAACTCTCAATGTAGACAAGACGCAGCAACACCTACTCATAGGCTATTTTTAAATAATTCAAAAGTTAATGCCGATAAGCCAAAACTTCAAGCTCTAGAAGTTTTATTAAATAAGGATAACAAGCCACCGTTTGATCCAAGTATCAAGATGGTGGGTGATAAAACTGCTACAGATGTATTAGAAGAGAGAAAAGCAGCAATAGTTGACTATGATGCTTGTCATACTACACTTGATGAGTACACAACTTGGTATAATGATTACTCTGTAGCATCATTAGGTCAAGCAGTAGAAGAGTTTAATCTTTATGAATAAGAGATAGTTTGCCTCAATTTATTCCTAGCTAAAAGCAGTATTGTTGCATGGCTCGTTTATGTCATTCCCGCGAAAGCGGGAATCCAGCATAAAGCGAGATAAATTGAGCTTTAAAAAAATTTTGAAGTACTGGATTCCCGCTTTCGCGGGAATGACACAGAATCTTATGACGCCCATATGCATTCGCAGGAATAACATACTTTTTTAACTCCATAAAAATATTGTTTGTTTCTTTTTTTATCTTTATTATTATTTGCATAGAAAATCCCTATAACTTAATCCTATGCCAAATATAGACCTCCTCATTTTTACTAGCTTTTTAGCGATTAATTTGTTAGTTGGACTTTTAAATATCAAGGGTATACATAATATTCGTGAATATGCGATAGGGAAAAGGAATTTTTCTACAGGTACGATAGTTGCAACTCTTATTGCTACTTGGGTCGGTACTAGTACTTTTTTAATCGATAATTCAAGAATATATACGGATGGATTATTTTACTTATTACCTAGTATATTCGGTAGTGTCGTTAGTTGGTTATTAATCAGTTACTTTATAGCTCCTCGTTTTGAGAATTTTTTGGGTAGCTTATCGGCAGCGGAAATAATAGGGGAGGCGTACGGTAACAAAGTTCGTATTCTTACGTCGGTAGTTAGCATATTAATGTCTATAGGTAGGATTGCCATGCAATTCCACATAGCAAGTTTAATATTACAGCTATTCTTTAATATTTCAAATTTTTACATAGATTTATGTATAGCTACAGTAATAATAAGCTATTCAGCTTTTGGCGGTGTAAAATCGGTTACTTTTACCGAAGCCGTACAGTTTTTTACCTATAGTGCCGTTATTCCGGTAATAGGAATTATCGTATGGAATGTTTTTAGCGACCCACATATAACTATAGACTCAAATGTACAAACTCGTCTGACTGATTTACAAGGATTATTTCACTATACTAGCCCTAAATTTTGGATTTCTTTAAATATTTTTATATATTTTGCGATTCCGTCGCTTGGTCCTTCAATCTTTCAAAGAATATTGATGGCAAAAGATACAAAGCAAATATCACGAACATTTTTTATTTCAGCAATTATTTGTCTTTGTTTGTCTATATTATTCATTTGGATTGCAATATTATTACTGTCTCAAGATCCAGTAGTTGACAATAATGAATTGTTTTTACGGATTATTAAAAGTTATATAGGATTTAAAGGGTTAATCGTCGGCGTTATTATGGCAATGATAATCTCAAGTACTAACTCTTATATTAACGTTGCAGCGGTAACTTTTACTAATGACATCATTAAAAAGGCTTCATTAAATTATAATTATGTAACGGCAATTACTATAGGTTTAATAGGTTTTATTATATCGCTTTATACGAAAGATTTAATAAATCTATTTCTATTATTAACTAGTATCTATTTGCCGCTAATCACTTTGCCGTTGATTTTGTTAATATACGGTTTTAAATCAACTGCTAGAAGTTTTTTTATCGGCAGCATTGCTGCAATATTAACTATTATATTGTGGCAGATATTTTCTTTAAGAGCGGTTCTAGGTATTTATCCGATATTACCCACAACTATCCTAAATTTACTCTTTTTCCTTGGAAGCCATTATATTTTAAAGCAACCCGGAGGGTTTAGTTCTTTAAAAGAACCGCTAGCCGTTAAAATAATCAAGCAAGAGAGAAAAAGAAAATTTTTAATCTTACTTCGTGATCTTAAGAATTTTAACATCTTTAAATATTGGAAAAGTACCCTACCTAGTAAGGAAATTACCTATAGTTATATCGGTATATTTATTTTAATATCGATGTTCTCATCTTTATATACCACACCTGGTAGCAGAATAATGAACCATTTGCAGATATATAATATTATTTACCATACCACACTTATAACTGCTGCAATATTAATCACTTATCCTTTGTGGTCTTTAAAATTTAAAAAGAATTATATTATATCTTTATCTTGGTTTGTTGCTACTTTCGTTATATTAATATTTTTTGGTAGTTTACTTGTTATATCAAGCAATTTCTATCAATTACAACTGATGAGTTCTATAATTAACTTACTTATAATTGCAACGCTATTCAGGTGGCAAGCTACTTTACTTATGACGGTTACGGGCGTCTTTGCTATTATAGAGTTTTATAAATATTTTATGGATGAGAAATTATTAGTTAGTATAAACAGTTTTCAGTTTAAAGTAGTATATTTCTTAACCTTATTTAGTAGCCTTTTAATAGTATTCTTAAAACCAAGACAGGAGCAAGAGAGATTAGTTAATCTAAAAAACACCCATTTAGGTAATAGAGTTAATTATAGAGAGCAAGAGTTAGAGAAATTACTCGATTTAAAGCACGAATTTTTGCGTAATATAAACCATGAAATCAATACGCCGCTAACCGGTATTATTAGCCTTGGTGAAACCTTATGGGGTAATTATGATAAATTTAATGAAGATCAACGTCGCAATGCCGTAGAGATTATAGCTAAAAGCTCTATTAGATTAAATAGCTTGATAAATAATATTCTAGATTTTTCAAAATTATCCAGTCTTAATTATAAACTAAATAAAGAAAATATAAATTTAAGTGAATTATTACACGAAAGAATTCAAATATGTAAGAAGCTATATCTAAACGGCAAAACTTTAAATTTTGTATCTGATATTGAAGAGAATATAATATTTAACTGTGATCCTCATTATATTAAACACACATTCGATAATTTAATAATAAATGCTATTCACTATTGTAGTGAGGGGATAATAAAAATTGTTCTACATACCCAAGAAGATAATATCTTGTTTAGTATAAAAGACGATGGAATAGGAGTGCCAAAAGAAGAATTGCGAAGTATATTCGGCGTATTTGTTGTAAGCTCTAAAACACGTACACCGGCAGGAGGTAGAGGAGTAGGGCTTGCATTATGTAAGAAAGTAATAGAACTACACGCTGGAAAAATTTGGGCAGAAAACGATAAGCAAGGGAAGACTACTTTTATTTTTACGATGCCTTTATGATTTACTAACTCGTCATTGCAAGCGACCTTTGGTCACGTGGCAATCTAGAAAAATAATAAAAAAAATTCTGTAAATCAGAATTTTTTTACTGGATTGCTTCGTCGCAACTTGCAGTTTCTTCTCGCAATGACGGAAAAATCGGTTCACGCAACAAGGTCTACAAATTGACAATATAACATATGTTATGAAAAAATTATTTTTAATAAACAACAAGATCTTGTATCAATTATAGCCCCGGCGTCAGGCTGCCCGGATGCCCGGGATAAATTAAAGGAAGCTATTAAAATGCTAGCTTTGCATGGTTTTAAAACTTTAGTAGATGATAAGATTTTCTTAAGGGATGAATTACCTTTTTTCGCTGCTCCTAAAGAGGAAAGGCTGAGAATGTTTAAAGAAGCCCTGGAAAATGAACAGGTTAAAATAATTTGGGCTTTTCGTGGCGGATATGGTTGTGGTGAGTTTGTAGAAGATTGTTTTAACTTAAACAAGAAAGGGGATAAAATTCTGATAGGCTATAGCGATATTACCGTTTTACATTTATTACTAAATAACCATTATAATATCCCAACTATTCACGGTTCAGTACTAACCTCATTACTACCGCCTACTAATCAGACCATTACGCCTATAATAAATGTTCTTAAAGGAGAAAAGAGTGAAATACAACTTACACCTATAAATAAAATTAGTGAGGAAAATATAACAGGTAAAATAACAGGCGGCAATTTAACTGTTTTAACTAAATTGATCGGTACTAGTTTACGAATTCATTCTCATTCCTATGCTTCTTTATCTCATTCTTATACTTCTTTATGTCATCCCCGCGAAAGCGGGAATCCAGAAAAAATAATACTGGATCCCCGTTTTCACGGGGATGACAATAAAATACCTCAGTATAATAAGAAAATTCTACTGCTTGAAGATGTTAATGAAAAAGGCTATGCAGTACATCGTAATTTAGTTCATTTAAAAAGTGCAGGCATATTTGACGGTATAGAAGCAATAATTTTCGGTGATTTTACCAAGGGGGATGAGGTTGTAGAACAAGCTATAGAAAGTTTTTGTTTAAAGCATATCCCAAATATAGAAACTTATAAAGCCGTAGGAATAGGGCATGGAGAGGTAAACCATCCGGTTATTATGAATCATGAAGTAATTATAAGCAGGAATATTTTAAGTTTTACTAGCCCTTTTGAAATAATAGAAAGCAAATGACAAATTCTATCAGAATAGGTACAAGAAAAAGTCCGCTTGCTTTAATTCAAACTAATTTAGTAATAGAGCAAATCAGGCAATACTTCCCTAATATTAACTGTGAAATAGTGCCAATTATTACTAGCGGCGATTTAATCCAAAATAAACCTTTATACGATATAGGCGGTAAAGCTTTATTTTTAAAGGAAATAGAACAAGCCTTGCTTGATAAAAAAATTGACTTAGCGGTTCATTCTTTAAAAGACGTA
>NZ_CBCDJS010000017.1:0-17323 GCF_965035265.1 Rickettsia sp. | reverse complement strand
CAGCGATATCTTTAGTTATTTTATTAAAAGTTTTCTCCTCAATCATACTTGAGATATAATTATTCTTTATAAAGCTTAAACGTGATTTTAAGTTTATGTGAGATAAAGGTAGGATGGTGGAAGATATATAATGAGCAAGTAGCATAACTATTAATGCGACATATAAAGCAGGCAATGCTAGCTGTAAATTATTAACTCCTGAAGCTTGTAGTATAATTAGTTGTCGCTCGACTTTTAAATTATTATAGATATAGATTACGGCAATAACCGTTATTACTGGTAATAGAATAAATAGTAAAGTAGGAAGTACTAGCGCTATTAAACTGACGAAGTCCATAACTTTTATACCTTTATCAAATAAATATAAAAGCTTTAATACCTGCGTTATCCATACTATACTAGTCACTGAAAAAGTAACGACTATAAGCAGCGGTAGGATATTTTTTATAAAGTATTTTCTGTATAGTAACATATAATGTTTGTTTGATTTTTTGATGTCATTCCCATATTACCAGACTTGTCATTGCGAGGAGTTGCGTTAGCAACGATGCGGCAATCCAGAAAAATAATAAAAAAATTCTGTAAATCAGAATTTTTTACTGGATTGCTTCGTCGAATTACTCTGTAATTCTTCTCGCAATGACGAAAATGGTCCACGCAACAATGCTGACTCGCAATGACGAGTCCGGTGCTATGATGGATGATCGGATGGGTTTTGTAGAAACATAACTAAAAACCAAGTTCACTGTGTGAGCCTAATCGTATTAATTCCAATGTGTCAGCATCGGGTTTTCTATAAATTAGTACTAAATCCGGTTTAATATGACAATCTCTACAATCTTTCCAATTACCTATAAGAGCATGATCTCTCATAGTTACAGGTAATGTTATATCAGCAATCAAGTACTTAAACTGCTTTCAATAAAATATCATCCAAATTTATTCCGTGTTTTCTACGTTTTTCACGCTTATAATCACGTTTAAACTGTGCAGTACGTTTAATCGTTCTCATTTAAATCGGACAACAAATTATTTATATTACCAACATGAACTAATTTGCCGCTTCTTGCAGCTTTCATGACCTTAATTGTTTCATCATTTGGGATAAGCGGTTCAAACGGCAACGCTTTTTCACGAGCAACACGAAATAAAAGCATACGAACAGCATCGGATAAAGTAAGCCCCATAGCAGCAAGCACTAAAGCTGCTTCTTCTTTAACCTCTTCATTAATACGGGCTCGCACAATAGAATCAGTAGACATAAAAATTCTTCTTTCAATAATGTAGCTACATTGTAGCAGTTATATTAAAAACTTTCAAGATTAAAAATCAAGTTTTTTATATGTAGTAAGAATTAAAACACCAATTCTTCTTATTATATTACCCGCAAAGACTCGATAAATTAATTTACCTATCAATATTGTTATAAATGCAATAGCAATGCCGTAAATTATATCACTTGGGTAATGCATGGCAAGGCTTATGCGAGATAAAGATACGAGCATAATAACACAAATCATTAAGATTTTTAATGGTAATTTTATATAATTCCAAGCAAAATATGTGACTAAAACGCTAAGAGCTGCGTGGCTGCTCGGAAAGCTTGAAAAGCATCTTTCATTTGCAGTATTTATTATTGTTGTGAAACTATCTATAGGAAGACTACAATAAGGACGAGGTAAATTAACGGAAAATTTAAGAGCCGTAAAAATTAAACCGAATACTGCGTATATTATACCAATTTCCACTAACTTATTATAACCGTGCCAAAATTTATTTTGTCGTTCAGTGGTGTTTTTAATTTTCTTTAATTGAATATAAAAATATATGCAGTATAAAATATATATTAAGGCGAAATTAGCGATATTAAAACAAAGAGAAATTATTTTTAAAAAATAAGATATAAAGCCGATATTAGTAATTTTATTTAAAAATAAGAATATTTCTTGATTTAAGCCGCAAAAATTATAAAAAACTTCAAACATCATTTTAATTATTTATGTTACAAGTAACAATACTTGGGTGCGGATCGTCAATAGGTGTACCGGTTATAGGGTGCAGTTGCTGCGTATGTCTCTCAAATTCAAAGTACAATAAAAGGACTAGATCAGCAATATATATTAACGATGAAAATAGTCAAATATTAGTTGATTTCGGTTATGATATTAAATATCAACTAGTAAGAGAGAAAATAAACAAGCTTGATTGTGCTATATTAACTCATGATCATTCCGATCATGTTAACGGCATTGAGGATTTACGAGTATTTTCGTTTATTTCAAAAAAGCCGTTAGAAATTTATACCGATCATAATACTGTGGCAAAGCTACACAAGAAATTTGATTATTTATTTAAGCCGGCTTCAGTCATGCCTTGGCAAGTGCTAGCTACTAAATCTATCGATTTTTTTGATAAAATTAAAATTAATACTATTGATGTACAGTTCTTTAGACAAAATCATGGTCCTATTGATAGTTTAGGCTTGCGGATAGGCGACTTTGTCTACTCACCCGATGTAAGCAACTTTCCGCCTGAGTCAGAAAAATTTTTAAAAGATATAAAAATATGGATATTGGATTGTATGGATTATACCTCAAACAAAAATCACGCTGGACTTAATAAGGTATTAGAGTGGCGAGAAAAATATAAACCAGAGCAGATATTATTAACCAATATGAGACACACGATAGATTATCATGAAATTACGAAAATGCTCCCAAGTAACGTTAAGCCGCTTTATGACGGCTATAAATTTACAGTTTAGTTTATGATTATTTTAGAAAAAGTCTGTAAGCGTTACGGCAAAAATTACGCAATTAAGAATATTGATTTAAGTTTTACTACCAAAGAAACTACTGTAATAATCGGTCCTTCGGGAAGCGGTAAAACTACTCTACTTAGAATTTTGAATAATTTGGAAGAACCAAGTAGCGGTACTTTTTTGGTAGACGGGAAGAAACTACTGCCTAAAGACAGAAGAAAACTTCGCTTAAAAGTAGGGATGGTGTTTCAAAATTTTAATCTCTTTCCTCATTTAACGGTAGGAGAAAACCTAATTTATACGCCCGTAAATGTTTTAAAATTGTCAAAAGAACAAGCAATTTCTATGGCAAAAGAGCTACTTGTGAAATTTAAGCTAACGCAAAAATTTGATTCATACCCGGCGAGTTTATCCGGAGGACAAAAACAACGTATAGCGATAGCAAGAGCCTTAATGATGAAACCGGAAATTTTGTTATTCGATGAACCAACGTCAGCACTTGATCCCGAAAATATTAAAGATGTTATAGAGAGTATAAATTTATTAAAAGATCAAATGAGTATGGTAGTAGTCACGCACCATTTGAAATTTGCAAAATTAATAGCGGATCGTGTTATTTTTATGGATCAAGGGCAGATTTTAGCAAATCAGCCTGCAAGGGATTTTTTTAGTAAACCGGCATCACATAGGGCTAGGTTGTTTTTAGAGAATATAGGTGATTTAATGTGATATGCACACAGTGTCATGCCGTGGCTTGACCACGGCATCCAGAAAAATAAATAAAATACTAATTTTTAACTGGACCGCGTGGTCAAGCTGGCGTTGTTGCATGGCTCATTTATGTCATTTTTTGCGGAAGCAGGAATCCACGCTAAAAAAGCTTTACTTTAATGGATTCCTGCCTACGCGGGAATGACATCGATCCTTAAGTTGATACCCATGTGCTTTCGCAGGAATGACATAGAATCAATAAATAAAATTACCATATGAATAAAAAACTTATCATATTTTTTAGTATAATATCATTATTGTTATGTTCTACGGTTTTTGCTAAGCCACGAGTAGAATTACCGCAAAAACTAAGAAACTTTATTAAAAAGCTTGAATTGCAAAAAGACGAATTACAAGGAGGAGCAATTGCAATTTTATATAAAGGTGAAGTTATTTATAAAACAACCTTTGGAAATCAGAAAGGTAATAGCGGAGTTGTTACCGATAAAACTTTATTTCCGTTAGCATCGGTTTCAAAAGCTGTTTCAGCAACAGCAATTGCATTAATGGTAGATCAAGGAAGTTTAAATTTTGATGAAAAATTCAAATTACCATACTTAAAAAATGCTGCTAGTCTTAATAATATTTTAAGCCATACAACAGGTTATCAATTCTCAGGGAATGTTGAAATTGAGCAAGGAATGAGTCACTCAAAGCTTTTAATGCTGCTAAAAAAACAACAAGCTAGTTGTAAACCCGGACAATGTTATAAATATAGTAACACTGTTTTTAGTTTGCTTGAAGAAGCTTTAAATTGTAAAAAATCAAGCTTAAATGCTGCAATAGATAATTTGCGTACAACGCTTAAAACGCAAGATATACAAATATTACCGCTAGAGCCGAATAGACAACTTGCTTATCCGCATTCTAAAACAATAATAAACGGACAAGAGGTAATAACAATGCTGCCGTTTCCGCCTTACTACCCAAAGACAGTGCCTGCATCTGCCGGTATTTTTGCATCGATAAATGGAATGATTGAAATATTCAAACTTAGCTTTGGTTATAAACCAGATCTTATTTCTAAGAATACGTTAGACCGTATGTATAAAATAGTAAAATCAAACAAGGATATTTTTGGATTTAAATGGCAACCGGTTTGGCCGATTGATCAAAAAATGATTGAGTCATATTATGCTCTTGGATGGCGTATTCTTAAAGTAAAAGGACGGTCAAATAAAGATTTAATTTTTCACTCAGGCTATATTAACGGTATTAATTCTTTTATTGGCTTTATACCATCAGAAGAACTTGGAATTATTATTCTAGTGAATCAAGAAGGTAAATTTCCACTTAAAAATGGGCTTGGGCTTTGGTTTGATTATATAGATTAAAAGTTATATTATATGAATAAAAAACTTATCAAATTTGTTTTTATCGTTTGCAGCACCATAATTGTAACCGGTTTATTATACAAATATATCAATCAGCATTATCCGAAATTTTTTAAAGAACCGCAAAATATAGGAAGTTTTTGTGCGTCGTTATTAATATTATTTAGTATAATTTATAGTACTATTAGCCAAAATGAAATACGCAAATTTTATTTGCAATTAGCAAGCTGGGCAGCAATTTTTTTAGTTATAATAACCGGCTATGCTTTTAGGTTTGAGCTGAATTATGCTTATCATAGGGTAATGTCTGCTTTAATTCCCTCATATAAATGGTCTACTGAAGTAGGGGAAATTATTATAGCACGTAGTGGGGACGGGCATTTTTATATCAATGCTTTTGTAAATAACGTTAAAATAAAATTTATGATCGATACCGGTGCAAGTGATGTTGCTTTAACTAAGGAAGATGCTCAAAAATTAGGCCTTGACTTAACTAAATTAAAATATACTAGAACTTATCTAACAGCTAACGGTGAAAATAAAGCCGCCCCTATAACCTTAGATAGTGTAGTAATCGGCACAGAATTTAAGAGCATCAAAGGACATGTAGGTCTCGGTGACCTCGATATCTCACTTCTCGGTATGTCTGTGCTTGAACGCTTTAGAGGTTTCAGGATTGATAAAGATTTATTAATCTTGAATTATTAGACATCTTCGTCATTGCGAGCAGTCATAGGCATTGTTGCATGGTTCGGTTATGTCATTCCCGCGTAGGCGGGAATCCAGTAAAACATATAAAAAACTTGTTTTTTTTATATGTTTAGCTTGTTAAATATGTGACTTCTATCAATATTGAAGTTATTTTTCTGGATTCCCGCTTCCGCGGGAATGACATAAACACCGTATTAAAACGGCATTTTAAAACCAGGTGGTAAGCTCATACCGTTTAAAGCTCCTGATAAAGAATTTTGAGAATCTTCATCACATTTTTGTTTAGCATCGTTAAAGGCAACTTTAATTAAATCCTCAAGCATTTCTTTTTCCTCTGCTTTTAATAAAGATTCATCAATTGAAATCTTTTCAACTTCCCCTTTACCGGTTGCAATAACTTCAACAAGCCCGCCGCCGGCTTTACCGGTATATCTCGCATTTGCCATTTGTTCTTGGGCTTCTTGCATTTTCTTTTGCATTGATTGGGCTTGTTTTAAAAACTGATTAAAATTTACCATAATTCTATCCTATATATTTTTTAGCTTTTAAGTAAAATATCCGAAATTGTTATATTTGGGAAATGTTTTTTAATTAAACCAAAATCGTTACTTGCTTCAATTTTACCGATTAACTGATTCTTTAAGGTTTGCTTGCTCTGCTCTTTTATTATTACTATCCCAAACTTTTCTTTAGTAAAAGCAGTTAACAAATCTTCTATTTGTTTTTTTATTTTGCTTGTAATTTCCAGACTTACGAGTTCTAATCTATTATCACTAAGCTTTTTAAGCTCCGTGTTATTGAGCAGGAAGTAATATATATCTATCTCGTTATTTTTATATAGATATTCAAGAAAATCTACAATTTCAAATTTTTTTTTTATTTCCGAGTCGATCGATTGATTTAAATTTTGATTATTACTATCCGAATCATCAAGTAGTGGTAGCGATGCCGAATATATAGATTTTATAACTAACATTTCCGTTTCTGTTAGCTGATTATAGGAAATTTTTATTTCTCGGACTCCCTTATTATATATTTGCCATAAGATTGATAAGTGCGGCAAGCTAATTTTATCCAAAATATTTTTGATTCTATCATTAAATGATTCATATATCGGCAAACTATAATTAGGTAACTTTTTTACTTTATTAAGATAAGCGATAAAATCTGCTACCGATTCTATAAAAATCTCAAGATTAACTGAAAAACCATAAAGCTCATTTATTAAGGTAATAGCTTTTTCCGTCTCTCTATGAATTATATATTCTACAAATTCTATTATAACGGAACTATCAACAAGCCCAAGCATTTGATTGATTACCTGCGGACTAATTATATTATCGGATTTCGCAGGCATACTAGCGGCTTGATCTAAAATAGATACTGCATCACGTGCTGACCCTTCAGCTTTGTAAGCTATAATTCTTAATGCTTCTATATCGGCTTTTAAATTTTCTTGCTTAGCTATATATTCAAGTAGCTTAAAAATCTCTTCAAAACTCAACCGCCTTAAATCATAACGTTGACATCTTGAGATAATAGTTGCAGGTATTTTTTGTACTTCCGTTGTTGCAAAAATAAATATTATGTGAGGTGGTGGTTCTTCTAAAGTTTTAAGAAGTGCATTAAACGCTCCTTTAGAAAGCATATGCACCTCATCAATAATGAAGATTTTGTGTTTACCTTGCAGAGGTTTATACTCAGCAGATTCGATAATTCTACGTATATCATCTACGCTAGTTTTACTTGCCGCGTCAATTTCGATTATATCAGGATGATTATGATTATTAAAGCTGATGCAGTTTGTGCATTCTTCGCATGTTTTAATAGTCGTATTTTCAGTAATTAAAGCAGAGCAGTTTACGGCTTTAGCAATAATACGGGCGGAGGTAGTTTTACCGACTCCTCTAATACCTGTTAAAAGATAACCTCCGGCCAGCCTATCATTTAAAATAGTATAGCTTAAAACTTTGACTAATACCTCTTGCCCCTGAAGCTCGGCAAAGTTACTAGGACGATATTTCCTTGCAAAAGGAATATACTGATTAGATGAATTTATATCGGTCACGATTTAAATTTTGAAGAGTGATTTGATTTTTTCAATGTCATTCCTGCGAAAGCAGGGATCCATACTAAAAAAGCTTTACTTTAATGGATTCCCGCTTCCGCGGGAATGACATAAACGAGTCATGCGGTCAAGCCACGGCATGACAGTATAACTGTATTTACTCGAAGTATTTTTGAAATTGAATTTTATTTTTTAAGAGGGAATAGCGGAGCGTACATTTAGTACGTGAGCATATGAACTCTTAAGTAAAATAAAAGAGCAATTTTAAAAAGACGAGAAGTAAATGCTAGTAATGACCCACCGAATCTCACCCCGGCTGCTTCCTTTCAGACCTGACCGACTAAACAAGCACAGTGCCCACTACTAGCATAATTAACATAACCTGTTTATCAGGAAGAGACAACATATTTTTTTTCTATTTCTGCTTTTGTTAACCTCTCAGGCGGACCAAATATTTCAGGATTTTTTAATTTAAACAGATCATCGGAAAATTTTTGTACTTTAGCTATTTTATCAAAAGTAATAGTGACTATATTATTATCTTCAAATATTTTTAATGTTTCAATTTGTTTAATAGCTTTATTAAAAGTAATTTCGCTACGCTTTTCCGTTAGAGTATGATGGATAGTAATTTTAAAAATATTTCCTTCATTAATTACCGATTCAAAAACAAAATCCTTGTCAAAATTCTCATTATCACCGAGTAAAAAATTAAATGTATTTTCAGCTCGAGCGATTCGGCTTACTTGTTCCATATCATAATCATACATTGATACAAAATTTTTAGTACCTATTATAACTAATGGAAAGGGAGGATAATAATTACATCGAAAATTATAAGGCTTGTTGATCAACAATTTTCCTTTAACTATATTAGCCTTAGAATCTTCTTGAGTAAAATCTATTGCAACCGATTTTATCGTACGTAGATAAGTTTTTAGTTCCGAAATAGCTGTTTTATCATCTGCCCCAAATGCTAAGCTTGAATTCACAAAAAGATAAATAATGATTAGAAAAAATATTTTTTTCATTTTCGTTGTTTTATATTTTAAATTATGTTTAAAATACCTTATGTATTCAGTTAATGCAAAAGTATAATTAGTATTTATGAAAATTGTTGCTTTAAAAGAAAAAGCCCTGCATGAGTCGCGTACCGCTATAACACCTGAAGTAGCGGGATTGCTAGTCAAAAAAGGCTATGCGGTTACGGTAGAAAAAGATATAGGGTTTTCTGCTGGCTTTCTTGATGAAGAATATGCCGCTCTAGGTGCTAAGATATCCTCAGTGCCGCTCGAAATCATTTCCGATGCTGATATTATATTAAAGGTGCAACCTTCATCCGTTACGGATAAATATAGTGAGCTTGAATTTGCAAAAAAAGGAGCAATTATTGTAGGATTATTGTCGCCTTATTTAAATCATGAATATATAAAAGCGGCAGCTAAAAAAAATCTTACTACCTTTGCTATGGAGTTCGTACCGAGAATTACTAAAGCACAAAATATGGATGCTTTATCTTCTCAAAGTAATCTAGTTGGATATAGAGCGGTAATTGAAGCAAGCTATCATTATACAAGAGCTTTTCCGATGATGATGACGGCAGCAGGAACTATTTCACCGTGTAAAACTTTGGTCCTTGGTATCGGTGTTGCAGGTCTTCAAGCTATTGCAACGGCAAAAAGGCTTGGTAGTATTGTTGCAGGATACGATGTGAGAGCTGCTACTAAAGAGCAGGTAGAAAGCTTAGGAGCCAAGTTTGTTTCACCGGAACTACAAGAAGATTTACAAGATAAATCAGGTTATGCTCACGAGAGTTCAGAAGATTACCAAGCTAAACAAGAAGAGTTTTTAGCAAAAATTATTAAAGGATATGATATAGTTATTACTACTGCACAAATTCCAGGTAAAAAAGCACCGATGCTTGTTACGAAAAAAATGCTGGAATCGATGAAGCATGGCTCAGTGATTGTTGATATAGCGACTTCTACAGGTGGAAATGTGGAAGGGTCGGAAATGGATAAAATAGTCACTAAACATGGAGTTACCATAATAGGCTTATCAAATCTTGCTACCAAAATTGCTACCGACAGCTCAAAATTATATTCCAAAAATTTGTATAATTTTTTAAATTATGCTTTGCAAGACGGTAAATTTAATATGGATGATGAGTTAGTACGTGATATGTTGATTACTAAAGATGGCAAAATTGTGAGCGAGAAAATCAAATGATTATGTTTCATACCGCGACTTGATCGCGGTATCTCAGGACACAGTCTGTGATACAAGATCCCGTGGTCAAGCCACGGGATGACAATGAAAATACTAACCAAGAGAAAAATATGAATCAATTACCGATAATAGCGAAGCAGGCGGCTGAAATTGCTCATAATACCCAAGAATTATCAGACAAGTTAAAAGATTTAGTAATAGATACTAGTTGGCAAACGAACACAAGTACTATAGACCCACTAGTATTTGCTATAACTATTTTTGTATTAGCTTCTTTTGTAGGCTATTATGTTGTATGGAAAGTAACTCCGGCACTTCATACCCCGCTTATGTCTATTACTAACGCTATTTCAGGTATTATAGTTCTTAGTTCTATGATTGCCGCAAGTAGCTCTGCTTTGGGAGTTTCCGGTCTACTTGGGTATTTTGCAACTTTACTTGCTTCTATAAACATTTTCGGCGGATTTATAGTGACAAAAAGAATGCTAGAGATGTTTAAGAAAAAATAAATACAGCATAATAGGACTGTATATAAATAATATAATAAGTTACTACTTTTCATCTATCCTAATATATAACTATGTATACAACATATAGATCAAAAAATTCTCTTATAAACGGCTTGTTGAATTTAATTGCACATTATGGTCTAATATTATGTTTTCTAATGATTACTTCTTGTGCTACAAGATATGAGATTATTCCACCAAATACTGCAGAAGGTAGAAAATGTGCTAATGAATGCTTATTAGAAAAAGAAAGATGTATGCAAAACTGTGATATGTATAATACGCAATGTAATTTACTTAATCAACTAAATGCTCAAAATAGCTATTTAATCTCGCAACAAGCTGTCAAAAGCAATAAGGATAGCAAATATACACCACACTTTAGCAGCCATCAAAATAATCTTTGCAATAATTCCAGTTGTAGTTGGCGTTGTGTTGAAAACTATCATATCTGCCACAAGAACTGCGGCGGAGAGGTTATAGCGATAAAATAAAATATTTTAACCTAATTGCAAAGAGTAAAAGTGTCTTCTTCAAACTCTTTTTTTATAAGAGTTATGCAAAAAGGTCTACTGCTATGGTATTAGCTTAGCTATCTTTATTAGTAATAAGAAAAAGTTAAGCTAAAGCTCTAATTCTTTATATTCAACTTTAACTACTTCGTATGATTTTGTTCCTCCCGGTGTTGTAACTTCTGCAATATCACCTACCGATTTTCCAATCAAAGCTTTTGCTATAGGAGAAGCGATTGAAACTCTTTTTCTAGTGATATCGGCTTCATATTCTCCTACAATAACATATGTTACTTCCTCTTCAGTATCGTCGTCGATCAAAGTAACTGTAGCCCCGAATTTTATGTTATCTCCCGATAGTTTGCCAATATCAATAATTTCCGCTCTTGCCGTCATATCTTCAAGCTCTTTAATACGCCCTTCTATAAATGCTTGTTTCTCACGTGCTGCTTCATATTCCGCATTCTCGGATAAATCACCGTGTTCTCGTGCTTCTGCTATATCTTCACTAATTTTTTTACGCTCTACATGTTTTAAATGTTTAAGCTCATGTTCTAATTTTTCAAAACCTTTAGCGGTGATAGGAAATTTTGTATTCATAATTATATTGTGTAAATTTAGTAGTTTTAGTATACTATTTTCAATAATATAGATTTCAGCAAGTATATTTGTAATAGTTAAATTTGTCAAATAAGCCTTTTTAATTATTTTTCATATGCAGCGTAATTCAGAAAGGTTCAGACAAGATGAGTTTAAAGGCGAGTCTGCACAACGTATAAAAATACGTGAGCACAGTCGGTTACTTCCAAATTCGCTTAGATCAAGCTTTCTGAATTATGCTGTAACATAGCAATCAATTAGTAATCTTATGGCAATCAAAGATTTTGACTTTGAAAAAAAGCGTAAAATTTTCCACCTATCGGCTATAATATTTCCGCTGCTTTATTTATTTATTTCAAGAACAACCATTACATTACTATTATTTATAATAACTGCTATTACTTTATATTTAGATATATCACGTCATAATAATGCAAAAATTAGCGAATTTGTGACTAGATTTTTTTCAAAAGTTATAAGGTTTGAAGAAAATAACGGCTCTTTTGCTTTAAGCGGTATTAGCTTTATGATGCTTGGTTTTTTCTTGACTGCTTTTCTTTTTCCTAAAAATTTAGTAATTTGCTCGTGGTTAATTTTAATTATTTCTGATTGTTTAGCAGCTCTTGTTGGCGTTAAAATAGGCAATAGTTTAAGTAACGGTAAATCGATAGCAGGTTCTATTGCCTTTTTAACTTCTGCAATTTTTATAAGTATATTAGTATATTTCTACTTAGGGTATAATACAAGTTTTATTATTATTATTATAAGCTGCATAGGGGCTGCGGCAGCTGAATTTTATTCAAAAGATTTAAGAATTAACGATAATTTATCTATACCTCTTTCTTATTGTCTTTCTACTGCTATTCTTTCTTATATAATATGATATACTCGCCCCACTTGAAAAATTGGCAGCAATGTCTTTGTAAGTCCTCGGATGCTGAAAGTTTAATAACTGCTTCTGCTCGGCTTACAGCTAGATTACTTTTTTCCAAGTTGAACTTCGTATAACAACTCTTCATTCCACAGGAGTATATAATGAGAATTACACCGGAATTTTATGAGTTTTTAAGAAACCGTATTAATATATCTGATGTAGTACGGCAAAAAGTAGTCTTAACTAGAAAATCCGGTAACTATGTAGGTTTATGTCCTTTTCATCAAGAAAAAACTCCATCTTTTACAGTTAGTGATAGTAAGAGATTTTTCTATTGTTTTGGTTGTAAAGCAGCTGGTGACGTTATAAAGTTTACTTCTAATATTAGCGGTCTATCCTATAATGAGTCTGCTATAAAACTTGCAACTGATTACGGTATAGAGATACCGAAATTAACTGTGAAACAGAAAGAATTTTATGAAGAATCCGATGAAATTTTAAATATTTTAGAACTCGCCAATAAGTTTTTCAGAACGCAGTTAACGCCTGAAATATTAAATTATCTACACCGAAGAAATATTACCGAAGAAACAGTAAAAGAGTTTTCAATAGGTTTTGCTCCAAGGAATAATAAATTTGAAAAGTTTTTTCATGATAAGAATATTGATATTACAAAACTCGGTAAAGCAGGTCTAATTGGCAGGAGAGAAAACGGAGAAATATATAATTTGTTTTCTAACCGTGTTACCATTCCAATTAGAAATATTTACAATAAAATTGTAGGCTTTGGCGGTAGAGTGTTAGGGGAGGGGTTGCCTAAATACTTAAATTCACCTGAAACTATAGTATTTCAAAAAAGCGAAACTTTATATGGTGAGCATAAGGCGATAAGCAGTAGCTATAAAAAAAATCACTCGATTTTAGTGGAAGGTTATTTTGATGTTATAGCACTACATCAAGCAGGTTTTAGCGAAACGGTTGCGAGTCTTGGTACTAGTGTTACTGAGAATCATTTACATAAATTATGGCGTGCCGGTGATGAAATTATATTATGCCTTGACGGAGATAATGCAGGTATAAAAGCTAGTATAAGAACTATTAATCTAGCATTACCTATTATTAATAGTGAAAAGAAAATTTCTTTTATTAGGCTGCCAAGCGGACTTGATCCCGACGATGCAGTAAATAAAAACGGTGCTGATTTTTTTACAAAGCTTATAGATAAAAGAATAAGCCTATCAGAAATGATTTGGCATATTGAGTATAACGGTAAGAGTTTTAAAACCGCAGAAGAAAAAGCTAATTTAGAAAAAAATTTAAAAGATTATTGCGGCAAAATATCGGATAGTAATTTAAGAGCGAGTTATTACAGATTTTTTAAAGATCAAATATGGCAGAATTTATTAACAAACCAGAAAAAAGTTGTAACTAAAAACTCAAATTTAGCTCCTATAATTTCAAGTCACAGCTATTCAGAGCTTGAAATGCTAGAACACGCTTTTTGTGCTTTGTTGGTTAAATTTCCTACAATACTTGAAGAAAAAGATATTAAAGATTTTATCCTAAACTTAAATTTTAATAATAAATCGCTTGAAGAATTTCGTAATTGGTATTTTAACGAAATTATAGATAATAACGTAGAAGCAGGTGAAATTGCTGCAATTGTGGAAAAAACTAGCTTTTTTGATATTTTTTTATTATTATCAAAAACGAACAACTTGTTTTTAGATATCTCATTTAATAAAAATAATGTCAGACTAGATTTATTATGGCAGTGGCTACATAAGAAATATTATCTAATAAATTTACAACAAGAATATGCTATCACTATAAGCAGCATTGATAATCACGACTTTGAAAAAGTTTTACTATATAAAAAAGAAATTCTGAAGATTGCAAATGAACTGCAAGTTTTAAACGAATCTTTTATTAACCACATGACAACTTAGGTTCTTTGTACTTTTGATTAATTATGATTATTCTATTAAAAGTGCAAAGAACCTAACATAAGTTTAAGAAAGTCTTAAGCTTATGATTAACTTAATTTATCCTAAGGTATTTAATGAGCAATAGCAATATAGACAATGATCTAGATAAAATAGACAGTTTACTTAAAAAAGCTAAATCTAAAAAAACACCTGTTACATACGATGAGATAAATAAAGCTATCCCTCTTAATAAAAATCTTTCTATACGACAATTAGAAGAAGCTATATTAAAATTCTCCGATGCAGGGGTAGATATTTTAGAACCTAAATTAAAATTCTCCAATGCAGTGGTAGATATTTTAGAACCTAATGAAGATGACGAAATTAAGCTTGATATCGGAATGGATGAAGAATTTAAGCTATCTACCAATGTTGATAATGAACCTGAAGATGAAGGAGAAGAGGAAAATATAGGTACTACCGATGATCCTGTAAGGTTATACCTTAAGGATATGGGAGGAGTCGATCTTTTAACTCGTGAAAACGAAGTAGAAATAGCAAAAAGGATTGAGGAAGGACGTAAAACAATGACTGCTTCCTTATGCAGAAGCCCTATTGCTATGCGTTGTTTTATAGTATGGTATGAAGATTTAGTTAATGAAAAAATGTTACTACGTGATCTAATAGATTTAGAAGCTAACATGTTACATGACGAAACACCCGAAAATGATGAAGAACATAGTAGTGATGCCGAAGGTGAAGAACATGAGGATAATCACTTATCTATGTCTAGAGTAGAAACGCAGATATTACCTAATATCATAGAGCGTATGAAAAAGATTTCTTTTATCTGCGAAGAGCTACTAATTGAAGCTAAAAAATGTTATGAGAAATCTTTTGAGCCGAAGGTTTTACAAAATAGCAAAAAATATAATAATAATTTGGAACTATTAATAAATGAAGTTTCGGAAATACATTTTAATTCTAAAAGAACGGAAGAAATTTTAGGTAAAATGTATGGAATAAATCGTGATTTAATTAATAAAGAAACCGCCTTTTTAAAACTTGCCGAAAAATACGGAGTAACTCGCCAAAATTTCCTTGATGAATATATAGGATCGGTTATCAATGCAGCATGGAAAGAAAAAATGCTGAAAAATAAAAAAACCGCTTGGAAAGAGTTAATTACTAAGGAATCAGAATATATAGATCAAATGATTGCCGAATTATCGGTTATAGAATCTAATACCGGTCTTTTAGTTAATGATTTTAAAAAATTAGTGAATACTATACAAAAAAGCGAGAGACAAACACTGCAAGCAAAAAAAGATATGATAGAAGCAAATTTACGTTTAGTTATATCTATCGCTAAAAAATATGCTAATAGAGGATTGCAGTTTTTAGATTTAATTCAAGAAGGTAATATAGGGCTTATGAAAGCGGTGGATAAATTTGAATATCGCCGTGGCTATAAATTCTCTACCTATGCTACTTGGTGGATTAGACAAGCTATAACAAGAGCTATTGCCGATCAAGCAAGGACTATACGTATTCCTGTGCATATGATTGAAACGATTAATAAGATACTGCGTACTTCAAGACAAATGCTTAATGAGCTCGGCTATGAACCGACTGCAACGGAAATCGCTAACCGTCTTTCAATGCCGCTTGATAAAGTACGTAAAGTCATGAAAATAGCTAAAGAACCTATAAGTCTTGAGAATCCCGTAGGTGATGATAGTGATGGTGGTCAATTAGGCGATTTTATTGAAGATAAGAATGCAGTAGCACCAATTGATGCGGCAATTCAGTCAAATTTACGAGAAGTTACCACTAGAGTACTTGCAACCCTTACGCCTCGTGAAGAAAGAGTGCTTAGAATGCGTTTCGGTATAGGCATGAATACTGACCATACATTAGAAGAAGTAGGGCAGCAATTTAAAGTAACTAGAGAACGTATAAGACAAATTGAGTCAAAAGCTTTAAGAAAATTACAGCATCCTATTAGATCTAAAAAACTTAATAGCTTTAGAAGCGGTGGAAAGCGTGGTGACGGTAATCCATCGGATCTATTAGAGGCGTGATAATACTTATACTGTCATCCCGTGGCTTGACCACGGGATCTTGTATCACGGCCTGTGTCCTGTCATCCCGTGGTCAAGCCACGGGATGACAGTGGGCTATTATGTATCGATATAAAATTACCATTGAATATTTAGGCACGGAACTTGCAGGTTGGCAAAGGCAGGCAGGAGTAATGTCGGTACAACAAGTACTAGAAGAAGCGATTTATAAATTTTCCGGTGAACATGTAGTATTGTTTGGGTCAGGAAGAACGGATGCCGGTGTCCATGCTATAGGTCAAGTAGCACATTTTGACCTTTCAAAATATTTAGAACCTCACAAAATTATTACAGCTATTAACTATTTTGCAAGACCGTATGCCGTAGGAGTATGGAACTGTGAATTAGCCACCAATAATTTTCATGCAAGATTTTCAGCTACATCCCGTCATTATATATATAGAATTATTAATAGACCTTACCCATCCGTAATTGATTTAAATAGAGCATGGTGGATTATTTCACCTTTAGATGTTCCAGCTATGCAAAAAGCTGCTGTCTATCTCTTAGGTAAACATGATTTTACTTCATTTAGGGCCAGCTCATGTCAATCAAAATCACCGATAAAAACTTTAACGGAACTTAATATCATTAAAGAAGATGAAGAAATAAAATTATATCTTTCAGCACCTTCGTTTTTGCATCATATGGTACGTAATATTGTTGGTAGTTTAGTACTTGTCGGTAAAAATATTTGGCAGGCAGAACAAATTAAAGATGTTCTAGAGGCCAAAGATAGAAAAGTCGCCGGTCCTACTGCTCCCGCCTCCGGACTTTATTTTATGAAAGCAGATTATTAACTAAAATCGTTATTGCGATCAGGCAATGACATGATCTCAATATTAACGTTCTTTACAAAAAATCACAATTAGTATATAACTCGCTAAAAAATTAATTATTAAT
>NZ_CBCDJS010000016.1:0-17392 GCF_965035265.1 Rickettsia sp. | reverse complement strand
CGACTTTAGCAAGCCATTGTTTAAAAGGTTCTGCTTTTGGAGACGGAATAGATTGTATAATACGAAGTAATGATTCTGTATTTGCACAATCTGTTAATCTCATTTTACCATCAGATGCTTCCAATTTCAAACCGTGACAATTTGTCACGACTTCACTTTTTTCCTCACTTAATCTTTGTTTAAGCTTACGCCAATAAGCACTAGAATCAGAACTATCAGTCAATGCTCCTACTACATCGACTACCGAAAACCACCACTCGTTGTTATGCAAAATTCTCCTAATGGTTTTATCTTTAAAAATTACTAACTTATTAAGTTCATCGCTATTATTCATAATGTTCCATATTATTTTTTATGAATTATAGATATTCTAAATAAATTTTACAACTTATATTAGAAATAAAAAATCTTCTATATAAATAAAACTATTAGTTTAAATAAAATAAGTTATCAATTGACTTTTAAAGGAAGTTAGGTATAAATTCTAACTGAAATAGCAAAATGCTATTTCGGGACGTAAGAACCTCTTAATCAACGTGGTATTTGTGTCGACCATAAAATGACGCAATCCTCGACTTTATTCTGGTCGGGGTTATAATAGTTATGTCCAAGGTTTAAACCTAAAGGCTATTATGGCTATCGTTGATGGTTTTCTTACTTCCCCGACCACCAAAGTTAAACTTCGGTGGTTGAAACTTGAGCAATTTAAGTTTAATCAATTAGGAGTGTCCATATGTTCAACCAAAATACCAAAAACCCTACCTGAACTCGTAGCAGAGTTTACTTCAAAAGAAAATTTAGAAATCCTAAAAGTTGAGATAGCAGAGTTGTTGGAAAGACCTTTGAAAAAGAGAGATATCGACGCAATAGAGAAACGCTTAGCAAAACTAGAAGCAATATTTGGTATTGCCAAAGTATAGATAAGCAGGCATTGTTTTCATTTATGTCATTCCCACTATTTAATATTTTAAGTTGTATTTATGGATACCGTGGTCAAGCTACAGTATGACAAAACAGAATAAATATTAGTCAAAAGGTTTTACTATAACCATTATTACTGCAATAATCATACAAATAGCCGGAATCTCATTAACTATGCGGTAAAATTTTTCTGAATGCACATTCTTACTAGTTGCAAAATCTTTTCGCCATCTTGCAAGTAAACCGTGAAATATCACTAAAATTAACACTGCAAACATTTTAACGTGAAACCAAGTATCAAGAGCAACAAACCCGTAAATATGAGCATTTATTAAACCAAATATAAATGTGCTAATCATTGCCGGATTCATAATGAATCTGAGTAATTTTAGCTCCATTACTTGTAAAGTACTATCTAGCTCACTACCTATTTTAGCTTTGGTATGATAAACATATATTCTAGGTAAATAAAGAAGTCCTGCCATCCAACATATAGCAGATATCAGATGGATTGACTTAAACCATAGATAGTAACTTGCCATTTTTTCCCTTATTAATTTTTTAATTTACACAAACATTTAGTAAATTCGTTTGGACATATTCTTTTACTAGAGCTACTCGTAACTAAATTAGTATCAACCTTATTAATAAATCGTAGCAATATATTTGTCAAACTATTAATAAAACTTTTATTCGTCCCAAGCGTCGGGATTCGAGTATATTGAATTTCATATTTATCTGCGATTAATTTATACTCAATATCAAGTTCTACTAATGTTTCAACATGTTCGGATACAAATGATATAGGTACGATGATTATATCTTTTTTTAACTTTCCAGCTATCTCTATTTCGTCTTCCGTATTCGGTTTTAACCACTCTATAGGTCCTACCCTACTTTGATAAGTTATCTTATAATCTAAATCTTTTATATTTAATTCTTTGACTATTGCTTTTACTGTTTCTTTTATCTGAAAACTATAAGGATCACCTGCTTTTATTATTTTTTCAGGTAACCCATGAGCAGAAAATAATATACGAAAATTTTTATCATATAGTTTTTCCTTTATTAAAGAAACATGAGCTTTTATAAAATCTTCTTCTAGAGGATAACAACAAACTGTTTTTATCGGGATATCTATATCAAGGCTTTTTAAAAAATTTTTAACCGATGACCCTGTTGTAGTACTTGAAAACTGAGGATATAGAGGTAACAATATTATCTCATTTGGATTATATTCTTTTATTTGCTCTATTGTTTCTTTGGCAAACGGTGCTGAATATCGCATATTTATAAAAATGGCGAGATCTTCTTTTACTAGTTGCTTTAGCTTTTTGGTTAACGCTAATTTCTGCTCTTGTGTTTCTTTAGGTAAAGACGATTTACCTCCTATTAAAGAATAAATTTTTTGAGATTTTCTTTCTCTAGTAATAGAAATTATTTTTGCAATAATATAACGTAAGGGATTTGGAAGATTAATTATAGCTTTATCATAAAATAAATTAAATAGAAAAGGCTTTACTGATTTAAGACTATCTGGACCTCCCAAATTAAAAAGTACTATTGCTATTTTTTTCTTCATATTATTCACTATTCTTTAAAATTTCTAACATATTCTGTTAAAAATTCTACATTTTCTGGAGGTGTTTCAGGTAAAATACCATGTCCTAAATTAAATATAAAATTCTTTCCTTTCATTGCTGAAAAAATTTTGTAAGCTTTTTCTTTAATAATTTCTTTATTAGTAAGCAGTATGATAGGATCTAAATTACCTTGTACTATTACCTTATCGCTCCATTGTCTCATTTTTTCAAGCGGAACTGTTTGATCTAGTGCTAAAATATCTATCGGTACTTCTTTTATAAACTTCTCGTATAATAATCCTGCTCCTTTAGGAAAAGCAATTATTGGAACATTCGGAAAAATTTCTTTTACTCTTGATATAATCTTCTTTGTTGGCTCTATTACAAATTCAGTAAATTCTTCTTCTGCAAGTACTCCTGACCATGAATCAAAAAGCTTTAAAATATCTGCTCCTGACTTTGCTTGATTTATAAGATGAGAAGCTGTTTTTTCCGTAATAAAATCTAATAATTTTCTAGCAAGTATTTTATTTTCATATATAAATTTTTTGCTTATTTTAAAATCCTGTTTTCCTTTTCCTTCCAGCATATAGCTCATCACTGTCCAAGGACTACCTGTAAATCCTATTAAGGAAGTAGATAATGGTAATTCTTCTTTTACTTTTTTTATTATTTCATAAACTTTTTCTAATTTACTACTTGGATCATTTTGTAGATATTTAAAATCTTCTTGCGATTTAAATTGTCTTAATACAGGACCTATATTTTCTTTAAAATCCACTTCCCATCCAAGAGCATGAGGCAAAACTAATATATCAGAAAAAATAATAGCTGCATCAAGATTATAACGCCTTATCGGTTGTAGTGTTACTTCTGTAGCTTTATCTACGTCATAACAAAAATCTAAGAAATTTTTTACGCTTTCTCTTACTTTTCTATATTCCGGTAAATGTCTGCCTGCCTGACGCATAAACCAAATAGGTATATTATCGTTAGGTCCTTTTACAGGACTTAAAAGTTGTTTCATTGTACTACTATAAAATTAAATATAATAAATATTTTTATTAAGTGTTGTTTATGTAAACAGAATTATGTAGATTAAATCTTTTGAACAAAGTTATCAACAAAATTTTCACTAATATTTTTCTTAAAAATATTAGCATTTTTAATTAGTATTCACATAAATTTGCAATAGATTTATGTAAGTGGATAATTAAGTGTAATCTTTGTTTATAGCTTAGAAAAAACTATTTTTTCAAAGAAAAATGTTATTTATTCACAATTTTATCCACAAACTATTTATTTAAAAGAAAATATACTAGATTTGCTTGATTTAATAAGGATTTGAGGAAATTTTTAATAGATATTAATTAGAAAAATAATAAGTTATTAAAAAATTTATCCACAATTACATGTGTAAAGTATGACAAAGCTAATTATTCACTTGGTTTCAGACTCTTCCGTACAAACAGCGAAATATGCAGCAAGTTCTGCTCTTGCACAATTTACTTCCGTAAAACCAAAATTATATCATTGGCCAATGATTAGAAATTTGGAATTGCTAAATGAAGTACTAAATAAAATTAAGCTAAAACACGGTATAGTATTATATACGATTGCCGATCAAGAACTAAGAAAAACATTAACAAAATTTTGCTATGAATTAAAAATCCCGTGTATTTCCGTAATAGGTAAAATTATTAAAGAAATGTCTGTTTTTTCAGGTATTGAAATAGAAAAAGAGCAAAATTATAATTATAAATTTGATAAAACTTATTTTGATACTCTTAATGCAATAGATTATGCTATAAGACATGATGACGGACAAATGCTTAATGAGCTGCCTTTCGCTGATATAATATTAATAGGTCCTTCTAGGACTTCTAAAACTCCGACTTCTGTATTCTTAGCATATAATGGGCTAAAAGCTGCCAATATTCCTTATGTTTATAATTGTCCTTTTCCTGATTTTATAGAAAAAGATATAGATCAATTGGTAGTAGGACTGGTCATTAATCCAAATAGATTAATTGAGATAAGAGAAGCTAGATTAAATTTATTGCAAATTAACGAGAATAAAAGCTATACGGATTTTAATATAGTACAAAAAGAGTGTTTGGAAGTTAAAAAAATTTGCGGGCAAAGAAATTGGCCGGTAATTGATGTATCAACTAGATCAATAGAAGAAACGGCGGCTTTAATAATGCGGATATATTATAATAGGAAGAATAAATATAATAAATAAAATATTTTCATCATTTACAAGTAGAGATGAGTAATTTATAATTTTATTTATATTTTTTCGTCATTGCGAGGAAAAATTGAAAATTTTGACGAAGCAATCTCGTGCCAAAATCCTGAGATTGCCTCACTCCTTTTAGTCGCTCGCAATGACATCCATACAACACAGAGGATAAATTATGGCAAATAATGTAACGGATAGCTCTTTTGAAAAAGAGGTGTTGGAATCGGATTTACCTGTACTGGTTGATTTTTGGGCAGAATGGTGTGGACCGTGCAAAATGTTAACACCGATAATAGATGAAATCAGTAAAGAATTACAAGGCAAAGTAAAAGTACTTAAGATGAATATTGATGATAACCCTGATACTCCATCAAAATATGGTATTCGTAGTATTCCGACGGTAATGTTATTTAAAAACGGTGAACAGAAAGATACTAAAATAGGTTTGCAGCAAAAAAACTCTCTTTTAGACTGGATTAATAAATCTATTTAATATTTATTTTATGTCACTTAGCCATTCAAAAGTATTTATAGAGATAGCCAATGGTTATGTTGAGGGTATTGATACTCATAAAAGAGCTCAAGGTTTAAAACATTTTTTTTTAAAAAAAGGAGTTTCTCTTTCTCCAAATATACCCATATTAAACAATATTAATTTTTCTTGTTATGAGGGAGAGAAAATAGCTTTTATAGGAAGTAACGGTTCAGGAAAAAGCTCTCTTTTAAAGCTAATCGCAGGAATATATCCGTTAAAATCAGGTACAGTTAAAGTTCATGGAGATATTGCGGCAATCATAGATATGGGAGTGGGTTTTGAGCTTGAGCAAACTGGACGTGAAAATATAAAAATGTTGATGCTATATAACAATATGCTCAATAAATATAGCAAAAAAATAGAACAAGAAATTATAGATTTTTCAGAACTTGGTAAAAAAATCGATTTAACGATAAAAAACTATAGTTCAGGAATGTTATCCCGTCTCGCTTTTTCTGTATCAATATTTCAAAATCCACAAATTTTGTTACTTGATGAAGTTTTTGCAGCAGGCGATAGCTATTTTATAGAAAAATCTCTTAATTTAATGAAGAATAAATTTAAAAATACTCCTATTTCAATAATAGTAAGCCATCAAGAAGAAATTATAAAAGATAATTGCGATAGATGTATATTATTACGTGACGGTAATATTATCGGCGATGGAAATCCATCAGAAATGTTTAAAATTTATAATGGAGAAACCCATAAATGATAAAGTATTTTTTTTCTAAAAAATACTGGCAGGCAATAGCATTACTGGTTAAAGCTTCTATAATTAGACAAAATAAGGATTCTTTTTTGGGTTCTTTATGGAGTTTAATTCAGCCTTTTATTCACATAATGGTAATTTCATATTTTTTCGGTTTTTTATTAAGACAACCAAGAGAATTTATGGTAATGAACCTAGTTGGTGGTATTCCTTTATGGAGTTTTATAGTAAGTAGCCTAACAATTTGCTCGAGTTCTTTGGTAACCCGTGATCAAATAATAAAAAAAGTTAGAATTTCTAAAACTTTTTTTCCAGTTGCAGACAGTTTAGGGCAATTATATACTTTAATTTGTTCATTTTCGGCAATGTATGTTGCTTTTGTTTTATTATTTCCTGAGAAATTTTCTTGGCAAATAATATTTATGCCGATATTAATTCTACCGTTAGTAATTAGCGTAATTAGCGGCTCTATTGCAGTAGCATTTTTAACTCCGTATATTCGAGATATTCCGCAAATGTTGAGTGTTGTTCTTGGAGTTATTTATTGGAGTATACCGATAGTTTATCCCTATTCGCTAATTCCGGAACCTAAAAAAATATATTTTGAGTTTAACCCGTTCTTTTTAGTTATAAGACCTGTACAAGCATTGGTAATTGACGGAACATTACCGGATATGATGCTGATAGTTAAGTCTATTATAGTTGCATTTATTACTGTTTGTATAAGTTATTTAATTTACAGACAATTTTCTAAAAGAGTTATTTATTATTTATGAAACTTGGTTTTAATCTAGATTTTAATGAATTAGATTTAACCGGACTTAAAAAATTAGATCAAATATTTTTAGATTATCTCTTTAAAGCTGATAAATTTCTGCATAAAGATTTAATATTATTTAGATTGGCTTCTTCCTCTATTATTCTCCAAGATTATTCCGAATTTTTGTTAAAAATTTCCCCTCATTTAGATGATTTTCTAGCCGAGTTATTTTGCATTTCAAAAGAAGTAACTATATCAAGATTAAAGCATAAAGATTTTGATGTTATTTATGAATGTAAAAGGAAATTTGTAGAGCGTTATGCAGTAAAAAAATACTCACAGGAAAAAATAAAAGATATTGATTTTGAAGAGGTGTATTTAAAATTATCTGAATTAATAGGTACGAATTTTACTTCTAAAGAATTTGCTAAGCAGATCATTATATGGCAACAGGATGAAGAGGGTTTTGTCGCAGAATTAGATATAGCAGCTAGATATGTTGCTTGCCGAGTTTATGATCACTGTCATTCCTTTTCATTGTGTCATTCCCGCGAAAGCGGGAATCCAAAAAAATCAAGTCTAGATCCCCGTTTTCACGAGGATGACATAAGAAACGATGACATCCTATTCAACCTCCCACAAAAATTAGACAAAGAAAATCTAATAGACGATAAAAAAATATTAAAATATCAAAAGAATGAGAGAATAGATTTTAACTATACAGATACCTTTTTAAATTTAGATGAAGCTTTAAACCATTCTCATTATTGTATTTATTGTCATAAGCAGGATAAGGATAGCTGTTCCAAGGGAATAAATGTCATCCCGCGGCTTGACCGCGGGATCTTGGATCACAAACTGCCTCCTGAGATCCCGTGGACAAGCCACGGGATGACGGGCTGCCCGTTAAAACAAAAAATTTCTGAGATGAATTATGTTAAGGCACAAGGTTTTAACCTAAGCGCTCTTGCGATTATTGTTATTGATAATCCCATGGTTGCGGCAACGGGTCATAGAATTTGTAATGATTGCTCTAAGGCTTGTATTTACCAAAAGCAAGATCCGGTAAATATTCCATTAATAGAATCAAATATTTTAGAAGAAACACTTAAATTACCTTACGGTTTAGAAATATACTTACTTCTGACTCGCTGGAATCCGCTTAATATCTATGCTCCGCTGCCGAAAGAATCTACTAATTATAATATTTTAGTTACGGGTCTTGGACCGGCAGGCTTCAGTCTCAGCTATTATTTATTAAGGTCAGGCCATAATGTAGTGGCTATTGACGGCTTAAAAATTACTCCCTTACCATTTGATGTTCATAAGCCTATAAAATTTTGGCATGAGTATAAAAGCTTATTATCAGAGAGAACGCCAAGAGGATTTGGAGGGGTAGCAGAATATGGGATTACTGTTCGGTGGGATAAAAATAACCTTGATATATTGCGGCTAATACTCGAGAGAAATAATAATTTCAAATATTATGATGGAGTAGCCTTAGATTTTAATATAACGAAAGAACAAGCTCTAGATTTGGGTTTTGACCATATAGCTTTTTGCATTGGAGCAGGTCAGCCGAAAGTTTTAGAGATAGAAAATTTTGAAGCTAAGGGCGTAAAAACAGCTTCCGATTTCTTAATGACTTTGCAAAGCGGAGGAGCATTTTTAGAAAATTCTAATACTAATATGGTAATTAGGATGCCGATTGCGGTAATCGGCGGAGGCCTTACTTCCTTAGACGCAGCAACGGAAAGTCTATATTACTATAAAAAGCAAGTAGAGGAATTTGCCGAATATTATATAGAAAAAGATTTAGCGGAGGAAGATAAAGAAATAGCCGAGGAATTTATTGCTCATGCAAAATTATTTAAAGAAGCTAAGAATAATGAAGAATTAAGAAAGGTTTTTAATAAGCTTGGTGGTGCTACTGTTTATTATCGTGGAAAACTGCAAGATTCGCCGGCGTATAAACTAAATCACGAGGAGCTAATATATGCATTAGCACTTGGTGTTGATTTTAAGGAAAATATGCAGCCTTTAAGTATTAATATTGATAAATACGGTCATGTAGAGGGGGTGGAGTTTGAGGATCGTCATTGCGAGCCAGTATTATGTCATTCCCGCGAAAGCGGGAATCTAGAAAAAAATAATACAAACTCAAGTTTAATTGATTCTAAGTTACTGGATTCCCGCTTTCGCGGGAATGACATAAAGGATATTAATAACATAAAAGCCAAAACCGTGATTATGGCAGTTGGCATTGAAAGTAATAACGAATTTGATGAGGATAAATATAGTTATTTTGGTGATTGTAATCCTAAATATTCGGGTAGTGTGGTGAAAGCTCTTGCTAGTACCAAAGATGGTTACGACGTTATTAACAAAAGACTTATAAATAATAACCCTAGCTTTAAAGGTAGTTACAAAGACTTTATAACGCAGCTTGATTATTTGCTAACCTCTAGGGTTAATAAAATAAATATTCTAGATGATAAAACTTTTGAGTTGATAATTCATTCACCGCTTGCTGCTAAAAATTTTAAGTTCGGACAGTTTTTTCGCTTACAAAATTATTCTGAAGATATTACTAAGTTAATAGAGCCGGTAGCCTTAAGCCCTATAGATATTGATATAGAAAAAGGCTTAATTAGTTTTATAGTTTTTGAAGTCGGTAAATCAACTAGCTTATGTAAAACATTATCCGAAAATGAGAAAGTGGTTTTAATGGGACCGACAGGCTCGCCGCTAGAAATACCTCAAAATAAAAAAATAGTTATTATTGATTCCGAAGTCGGTAATGTAGGCTTATTGAAGGTTCTAAAGGACAATAATAATGAAGTTATATTTTTTACAGCGTCATTCAGAAAGCCTGATACAAGCGAATTCTCTGACGCTCGCCTTTGCTCACGTACTTTTGTACGCTCCGCAGGCTCAGTCGTCAATTCATCTTGTCTAAAGCTTTCTGAATCTAGCTGCACCTATCCTGATATAAAAAATGATAAATTAGTTTCAGCGGATATAGTAATAATTAATGCTTCCCCTGAAATAATAGAAGAATTACAAAGTTTAAAAAATGAAATATTCGGCGAGGATACAGAGTTAATAGTTAGCGTTAACTCATCGATGCAATGTATGATGAAAGGGATTTGTGGACAATGTATCCAAAAGGTCAAAGGAGAGCAGAAATATATTTTTGCCTGTAGCCAGCAGAATCAAAAAGCAGAAATGATTGATTTTAAGAGCTTAAAAACTCGTTTACGCCAAAATTCTTTGCAAGAAAAAATGAGAAAATTGATAGCTAATTAATCCATGATTTAATAGCTTCAATTAACTCTTCTAGTTGTTCAGGTGATAATTCACCAATTTTTTTTGAATTTTATCACTTCTTATAGCACTAATTTTATCAACCATAATATGAGATTCTAAATTAAGACCATTTAGCGCTGTAGGAGTCAATAACAGGCGAAAAGTTGGGGCATCTATTAAATCCGTTGTTAGAGGGCAAACTGTTATACTGGGATGATTTTTATGTAAATTAGATTGAACAACAACAGCGGGACGAGGTTTACCATAATCTCCAGATATTACACAAGCAACAATATATCCTTTTTTAATTTCTATTATTTCCATTCATCTAGCCAACTTTCTTCATTGTGTTTTAACCATAAATCGGCATCAGGATTGTTTTCTTTTCTAGCTAATAAGGATTGACGTCTAGCTTCTTTAGCTACGTCTGAATTATCTAGTTGTTTAAGATATACACGTATTGCTTCACTAATTATCCAGCTTTTGCCACGGTGTAAATCATGAGCTGCTTTTTCAAGTTTTTTACTTAAATTTATTTCTAAACGTATACTAGTCGTAATACTTTTTGTCATTTTTATCCCCTTTAATAAATTAAAATAATCCTGCTTATAATGTTTAATTGTAACACAAAGTGTTACATATCGCTAGTTAAATAAATTCACTTCTCAAAACGACAAAATGCTCTACTACTATCTTGATTAAGAAAATCGATAATTTGCATTATTATAGAATTATTTTTATACTTCTCTGTAACTTGTTTTATACGCTCAGCAAAATTACCTTCGCCTGAGAAGATTTCTTCGATAGCTTTTAAAGCACTTAAAGACTCTGCTTTATCAAAACCTTTTCTATTCATACCAATTAGATTTAAACCCTCAAGCACTGCACGCTTACTGCTTACAAGCCCAAAAGGTATTACGTCTGCTCCGACCGGTGATAGCCCGCCGATCATCGAATATTCACCGATTCTAGCATATTGATGAACTGCCGATAATCCACCTATTATTGCGTAATCACCTACCTCAATATGACCCGCTAGGCTTACGTAATTAGCAAATACTACGTTATTGCCGATTTTACAGTCATGACCGATATGAACACCGACCATAAATAAATTATTATTTCCTATTCTTGTCACCATTCCGCCGCCTTGGCTTCCTGCTTGCACCGTAACATATTCTCTAATAGTATTATTAGAACCGATTATTGTGCTTGATCGCTCATTAGCATATTTTAAGATTTGCGGAGGTTGACCGATTGATGCAAAAGGGTAAATAACCGTGTTTTCACCGATTTCCGTAATCCCTTCAATTACCACATGAGATTTTAGCTCTACATTATCATGAAGTACTACTTCAGCACTTATAATACAGTACGGACCGATTTTTATGTTTTTGCCGAGCTTTGCACCCTCTGCAATTATAGCTGTAGGATGTATTGCTGTTAGCTGGGTATTAGAATTTGACACTACTTATACTCCAAATATATGACGATACGAAGATCAACTTCAAAAAGAGCAAGGAGTTTATGAGGCGAGGAGCGGAGCGTATAATAATACGTGAGCACCGAAGCACTTGTAAAACGACGTAGCCAATTTTTGAAGTTCATCGAGTATCCTACGTTTTATCTTTAATCATTGCAGTAAATTTACTTTCTGCGGCTATTTCACCTTCGACCGTAACCGTACTTGAAAATTTCCATACGTTAGCTCTTTGCTGCTCAATAGTGGCATGGATATGCATAGTATCCCCGGGCTGAACGATTCTACGAAATTTTGCATTTTCGATAGCCATTAAAAACACTTCTTTATTCTTAGTAGAGCCTAAAGATTTAGCAACTAATATAGCCGCAAGCTGTGCCATAGCCTCAACCATTAGAACACCGGGCATAACAGGTCTTGCCGGAAAATGCCCTGTAAATTGCGGTTCGTTAACAGTAACGTTTTTAATACCCAATATTGATTTATTAAGGTCAATTTCAAGTACTCTATCTACTAATAAAAATGGATAACGATGAGGTATCAGATCCATAATTTCTGTAATATCGATAATCATTTATTTAGGTCTCTTCTTTAATGTAAATTTTCCGTCATTGCGAGCAGGCGTTGCCTGCGGTGGACCAGTTTTATCTCTGTCATTCCGTGATTTATTCACGGAATCCAGTTAAAAATACTAATAATATTAGTATTTTTAGTTGTTTTTTTGGATCCCGTGGTCAAGCCACGGGATGACAATAAAAAAATTGATCCACACAACAAAGCCATTTTTAATAGCAAACTACTTTTTTAATTTGCTATTAGAGGTCTTTACTAATTGTTTCATAATAATAGATTGTCTATGCCAATCCATAATAGGTACTGCGGGGCTACCGCCGACAATTTTACCTGCTTCTATATTTTGTGCTACGCCGCCTTGTGCTGCTATCTGTACCTCGTCGCCTATATTTAGATGTCCAGCGATTCCTACCTGTCCTCCAAGAGCGCAATATTTACCGATTACGCTACTACCTGCTATACCTGCCTGTGCTACAATAATAGAACCTCTGCCTATTCTTACGCTGTGTCCTATTTGTACTAAATTATCTATGCGGCATAAATCTTCTATAATTGTATCTTGAAGCGAGCCTCTATCAATGGTAGTGTTGCTACCAATTTCAACATTATTGCCGATTTTAACTATTCCTATATGAAATATTTTATGATGTACGCCTTTTTCGGTAGAAAATCCAAATCCATCTTGTCCTATTTTTGCACCTGCAAGTATGACGGCATCATCGCCTATAATTGCGTAATTTATTGAGACATTTGATTCTATTTTAGCATTTCTGCCTAAGCTTACACCTCTACCTATAAAACTACCGGATTCTATAATACTATCATCACCTATAACAGCGTCATCTTCAATAACGACGTTATGACCTATATAACAATTTTTTCCGATAGTTGCCGAATCTGCAATACAGGCTGATTTCATTATTTTAGCAGGGTATGATTTAATAGGAGCATAAAAAAAATCAATCAATTTGCCGTAAGCAAAATATGAATTTGTAGCACGTAGTAAAACGGTATTTGGATCTACTTTTCCGGCGAAATTTTTTGGTACGATGCAAGCAGCAGCTTTGGTAGTTTTTAAAAATTCGGAGTATTTAGGATTGCTTAAAAAGCTAATATCGTTTGAAGACGCTTCTTGTAAAATCTTAATATCATGAATTACTATATCTTCATAGATTTTAGGAGCTTCTATAATATCTTGTAAAAAATCTATAATTGCCGTTAGTTTTCGTGGTCCTAGATTTTTATAAAAATTACTACTTACCATATGAAACTTTAAGCAAATTAATCATTAGCGACAGTATATAAGTGATAGTTTTATTATGCAACAAAATTTACAGGTAGCATAAAAGGTATTGCTAAGTAAAGAATGATATCGTCATTGCGAGGAAAAACTATAAGTTTTGACGAAGCAATCCAGTAAAAAATTCTGATTTACAGAATTTTTTATTGTTTTTCTGGATTGCCGCGTCGCTTCACTCCTCGCAATGACGATTTAGCATCCACGCAACAATGCCTACGCTGGAATGACATAGGAAAGCTAAACTACACTACACCATAAAACAACTTTTTCTAGGCAATGCCAATTTTTGAAATCAATAATCATATTGACTTGTTTAAAGTTTTGCTTAGAATCATCTTGGAACAGTTAAGTCTGTTTCGGAGCTTCAAAACTCCTTTAGAGATGGTTAGTATTATCCATAAAAATACAATCCTCGACTTTGTTACGGTCGGGGGGATTTTAGCTATACAATAGGGTTTAAAGTGCAAACTTTAAACCTAAAGGCTATTATGACTGTTCTCTAACGGTTTTTGAACTCCCTGACCACCATAAAATATTTTGTGGTGGTTAAATTTAATTATTTAAGTTTAATCAGGAGAACTAAGCCGTTATGAACACTAAAACCGTAGCAGAAAGAATAGAGCCGTATCTAGATTTTATTATTAAAGACAAAGACTTATTACGCGAAATCTATCCGAATGGAATGGGCGTGGTAAGTATAGAACTTATTTTAGCCAAGAAGCCTTACAACACATATGCCTGCTATAAGTTAATCCATACTTTATTCAAATTGCCATACCGAAAAATTATACTTATAATTGATAAAACGCTTTTAAAAGCCTCTCTTAGTTTAGTCCGTTCAATTATTCTTGGTACTTTATCATATCTAAACTTAGTTAAAATTTTTATCTATGATGAGAATGATTGTGTATTAAATATGAGAGCTTTAAAAAGTAGCGAAAATTACTTTTTGTTATATAAAATTAATTACTTTAAAAAACTTATTAACTGGGAGTAATTGAAAGCGCGTTCGATGTCATTCCCGCGGAAGCGGGAATCCAAAAAATAACTATTTATTTATTCCAAAGGCGGACTATCTACATCACCTAACATTTTAGAAGTGTCATCTTGGGTCTTTTGATTATCAACTAAGTAATTAACATAGTTATCTAAATCAATTAATTTTTTGCTAATGGTATTATTATTTGTAATATTTTCTATTTTTGTATTTATCCTTAGTAAAGCAGCTTTATCGTCTCCTAGCTCTTGTACCTTCTTAAATAAATCACCCAGTGTTTTCTTATTAGTATTAAAAGCATTTTCTAGGTCAGAACTCACTGTTTTTAGTGAGTTCTCAATATTTTGTTTTGTTATTGTTATTGTTTTTAAAAACGCTTCTTGTTTTTGTTGCAATAAATCCACTACTTCTTTAAAGTTTGTATCTTTACTTGCGACGCTTGCAGCCGCAACGCTTGCAGCCGTATCTCCCTCTTTGTTGACGTGATTAATAAGCTCAAGCTCATCAGACATTCGTGAAATAAGCAGTATACAAACTGTTTTCATGCCTTTCTTGGCTGCTAAAATTAATAATGTATTTCCGGGATACCTATCAATAACATTAATATTATCCTTAAACGTTCTAGGAATAAGCATTTGAGCAACGTCATCCAAATCGTTCCTTATAGCCTTTCTTAGTGCAGAATCCTTGTGTGTATTCTCGGTAATATTAATTGCTTCATTAGACATTTTTGGGATAAGCTTTTTACAAACTATCGGTAATTTTTTATCAGCTGCTAAAATTAACGCTGTATTACCACCACCATGTTGATTAAATAACTCAATATTTTTTATTTTATCGATTAATCTTTCGGCTTCTAGCGTATTTTCGTTTTTTATTGCTTTTATTAATTTATCATATAATACTTCATCCGGTTCTCCAAAAAATGCAAACATAATTTCTCCTGATTAAAAAATTAACTTAAAGTTAATTAAAATTACAAAAATAAGTTTAGAAATGCAATAGATATTTAATTGAGAATATAGAAGACGAGATTTAATAAGAAATGGTGGTGGCCACGGTCGGAATCGAACCAACGACACAAGGATTTTCAGTCCTTTGCTCTACCGACGGAGCTACGTGGCCATGTATACTCGTTTAATTTGAAAAATTGGCTACGTCGTTTAATAAGATCTGTGGTACTCGCGTATTAAGTATACGCTGCGTTCCTCGACTTATAAACTCCTTGCTCTTTTCCAAATTAAACTTCGTCTACTTACTCTTCATTTATTAGGGTATAAGAAGAAATACAACAATAAGCTTATAATAGATTAATCGGCTTTTGTCTATATTTTATTAGTGATGTTGGACAGAAATATAAAATTATGATATAGTAGACGTTTATTTTTATAACGGTTTTTATGATCAAAATCGGTGATATTGTACTTTCTTCAAATATAATCCTTGCTCCAATGTCGGGTGTTACGGATTTGGAATTTAGAAGATTGGTGAAAAGATTCGGTGCAGGGCTGGTAGTTTCTGAAATGGTTGCGAGTAGAGCAATGATTGTGGAATCTAGGCAGTCACTACAAAAAAGTGCCATTATGCGTGATGATGCAACAAGTGCTTGCGTACAGCTTGCAGGCTGTGAGCCGAATGTAATAGCTGAAGCTGCTAAAATGAACGAGGATATGGGAGCAAAAATTATCGATCTTAATTTTGGTTGTCCGGCGAAAAAGGTGGTAGGCGGTTATGCAGGTTCGGCTCTAATGAGGGATGAGCAGCTGGCAGCTAAGATTTTTGAAGCCACTGTTAAAGCGGTTAAGCTGCCGGTAACCGTTAAAATGCGTATGGGCTGGGATGATCAGACAAAAAACGCACCGAGCTTGGCTAAAATTGCTGAAAGCTCAGGAATTAAGATGGTTACCGTTCACGGTAGAACGAGATGTCAGTTTTATTCGGGTAATGCTGATTGGGATTTTATACGATCAGTTAAAGAAGTTGTAAAGATTCCGGTTATTGCTAACGGTGATATTACTAATTTTGCTAAAGCAAAAGAAGCTCTGCAAAAATCCGGTGCGGACGGTATTATGGTCGGTAGAGGAGCGTACGGTAAGCCTTGGCTTATTTCACAAATCGATCATTATCTTAAAACCGGTGAAGAAAAAACTGCCCCCTCTATAGCAGAGCAGCTAAATGTCGTAACAGAGCATTATGAGGCGATACTTGATTATTATGGTGAATCTGTGGGCGTACCTATTGCACGTAAACATATTGGCTGGTATAGTAGCGGTTTACCGAATTCGGCAGGGTTTAGAGGTGCGGTTAATTTGATGAACGATCCCGCAGAGGTAAAAGAGAAAATTGCGGAATTTTATACAAGCGTTATGGAGACGAATAAATGAAAAGAACTTTAAGCTTTATTTTTGTAATATTATTTTTTAATTTAAGTTATGGAAGTGAAAAAGCAGCAATTATAACTGATTATAAACCGGTATTTTTGCCTGTAATTGCTGAAAATAAAAAAATAAAAATTGCTATTCGTTCTTATTTAAATAATGACAAACCACATTTCGTTTTAGTAGATCCAAATTCCTTTAAAACTGAGTTAGCTCTACAAGAACTGGTAATTTTACCTACGAATAAAATAGAAAAAGAAAATCTTCTAAAAAAATTAAATAAAACTCCGTATATTAAAGTTTTAAATAAATATAGCTCTGCACCTTATACATTACAAAATTACGGTGCTACGAATAGCATGTATAAAGTAAAAGGACAATTTCTTACAATTGACATGTGTCCTTCTTCCAAAAGCTTTGAAGAAGATTTTTTTAAAAAACTTGTAGAATTATAATGGCCTGAAAAATCAAGACAAAATATATGAACAATGTACTTGGTAATGTTGCTTAAAATTGAGCTGCTATTTGTTCATAATGTTGTACGTAATCCAGATAAACATTCATAGGTTTTTTATACCCAATACTTGAATGGAATCTTT
>NZ_CBCDJS010000015.1:0-17709 GCF_965035265.1 Rickettsia sp. | reverse complement strand
ATTCTAATACTATCTTGGTCTTTTCTTCGGCACTGAAATTCCGAAACTGTTTCTTAGTCATTCTTACCTCTTAAGTTATTTGGTCTATTCTAACTTATTACCAAGCAAACCTAACTATTTTTTTGTTCAGTTTTTTCAGGCCATTATATGACGACACTTGGCAATAGATGCGACAGAGCCGTCGTGACCAGTGACACTGATATCATTTAATTGGTGATGCGACCAATCATTACATCTATCGAAATATCAAAATAATTTGCTAATGATATTAGTATTTTTAAACTAAGCATATTACAAGTATTATTTGAATGTAAAAAACGTGGTATTACTTCTTGACTAAAACCAATACTAAGTCCTAATTCATAAGGACTAATAGATAATGAATAAATTTTATTACTAATAAATCTTTTTAGATTACTTGAGGCATCCGTAGATTGTAGTTTATTAAAGGTACCGCCATCTTGTTTAAATACAGTATATGCCTCTCTCCCTACCACTTCATCTATGGAACACTCAAAAAAATCAGCAATCCTCATGATTGTTAGCAATGAAGGGGCAGAATTAATACTACGACTGATGTCGATAATAGTTTGATATGGTATGCCACTTAGTTTGGAGCAAGTCAAACGTGACATGCGATTTATAGCAAGTTGATGCTGTAAGAATGACTGTATTATTTTAGATAAACACATATTTATAATATCCTGATAAATTAAAATGGAACTATTGTATATTTTGCTTGACAAAAATATTTTCAATAAAGTAGACTCATGGAAAGTGCCATCAAGTGGTGCTGTTGCAAATAGATCTGGGGCGCGCATTGTGTGAAAGTAGTAAGCTGGATGATGTGTGAGCAGGCCCTGTCGCATCTATGAATCATGTTTATGATCTGGGCTTAAATATAAGATTTTAGATATTATGCCGCCATTAACATTTTAAAATTTCGAAAGTAGAGACATGCTCATTAGGCCCTACTATTTGTCTTTTTTGAATCATACAGATGTTTTCTATACCAGCAATAGTATAATCTTAGCGCCACAGAGGTCAATTGAGAGAAGTGGAGTTAGTTTAGTAGGTAAATAGCGAAGAGTGATAAGCACGTCGTCTAATAAATCATATATATTAAATTTTGTGCCGGCACTAGCAATATGAACTTCTTTAGTTTCTTTATTTATAAATGCGACGGCTTTATAACCATATTTAGCAGTGCTGACATAATCACATGAAGCAGCTAGTATTTCCCAGCCGCTATCTGTTAATTGTTCATTGATTTTTGATGTTTCTAGATTATAAATATTTAAATCATCTGTTTTATATGCTAGGTCTAAACCTATATAAGCAAGTTTTTTAGTGCTAATATGTTTAGAATTTTTGTGCTTAGACATATCTACCTCTTTTTTAACCTGTAACCATATTTTATGGTAATTTGAAATAAAAGTCAATCAATTAGTTAATATTTATTAAGATATAGAATATGAGTTTGTTTTAAAATATTCCGCAGGAGAAATTTATAGAGTTGGTTTAAAGTAAAAAACCCCAACTATTTATCAACAATTGAGGGTAATTTAGATTGTAATTAAAATATAGAAGTTTACTTTCCTATTAGAGATACTTCTACCCAGTCGCCTTCAATATCTTCTGACTTTAGGTTAGGTTCTTCTATCACTTCCGGAGTTGTATTTGAAATAGTATCAATAGTGTCCTTGCAAGCTTCTACTATATCTGAAATAGTATCAATAGTGTCTTTGCAAGCTTCTGAAATAGTATTAGCTCCACTGCGTGCTAGTCTAGCAATACCGAAAACAACATACTCTAACATATTATCGGTATTAAATTATTATTTATATTGCCTATTTGTTCAACTTCTGTAGCACAAGATTGTAAGCTGTCATATCCCCAATGATACATATCTATTCCGACCATACCAGGATATTCCTCTTCAAAATAAGTGTCTAATAAAAATACATCTTTACCATGACCTGGAATGTCTTTAAGTTTTTGAGTATACTTGTTATTTTCTAATATTTGTTCTTTCCAATCGGCTATGGGTAAAACAGCACTATCTTTTAAATCAGCAAAATTCTTTAGCTTATGATTATTTATTCCTTCAACCATTTTAGTAATGCCTAGATATTCTGCGGCTTTGTAAGCGGCAGAGCCGGCCATATTATATAAATATGTTCCCCGTCCTTCTGCCTTTGATGATTCGGACTCCTCTATATTAGTTATTTTCGGTAGAACTAAGTTTATTTTACCGGCATGATTATTGGTAGTATTAATAATATTAGGTTTTGCATTATATACTTCAGAATGGTTAGCAAGTTCCTCTATCGAAGTTGTCACTTTTCCGGTAAATAAATCCTGCTCAATAGCATATTTAATTACTTCTGCTGAACCTGGGCTGTCAAAAGTAGTAGATTTATTAAAATTTAAATTACGGGAATGTAATTCTACGCCGGTTAAATCCGCAACTATTGCTCCAAGTGAATGACCGCTAGTATTAAAAATATATTCTGCAGCTTTCTCGTTACCGCCTATTTTCTGGATTATTTCGTTAATAAACTCTTTAACCGGTATTAGTTTGCTAGGAGCATAATGGAAAGTAATACGTATATCATCCAATATATCATTAATATCTGCTTTTGTACCGGCACTAGCAATATGAATTTCTTTAGTGTCTTTATTTATAAACGCAACGGCCTTGTAACCATATTGAGCTGTACTTGCATTCTCACAAGAAGCTGCGAGTATTTCAAAGCCGCTACCTACTAAGTGACGACCATCAGTCATTAATGCTTCTGCAAGATATCGATTTGTATCATCTGTCTTATATGCAAGATTTACTCCTAAATGAGCAAACTCCTTATTGCTTATATTGTTTGTAGGAATTTCTGCTATATGTAAATACTCGAACTCTTTCATTTGTATTTTCCAATGCTAATTTATTTGTAATTACCATAAAATACGGAATTTTTTAACAAATGTCAAGCATTAATATTAATAGTTGTTAATGATTGACTAATTACCTCTTTAATTTTTATTTAATAACATCCTTTGCTCTCTTTTCAAAAGCTACAATCATTTTTTCGGTTGCTTTGGTAAAATAAGTGCCAATTAACTTATCTAGTATTACGGACTTCATCTTAAAATCAATAAAGAATTTTAATTCAGTTCCTACCGCACACGGAACAAATTGCCAAGTACTTTTTAGATATTCAAAAGGTCCTGAAATAGCTATTGTATTAATCAAATATATTCCATCATCTGTTATTGTATTTGTAACTCGTGAGTTATATTTTTCTGAAAAGCCTTTTAACTGAATTACTAACTCAGCAATGGTCTCATAGTTATCTTCTGAAATAATTCTAGAAGCAGAACACCAAGGCAAGAATTTAGGATAAGACTTTACATCCCACACCAAATCAAATAATTCTTGCGGTTTGTAAGGTAAAATTTTTGTTTGTTGGTAGCAAGACATTAGAAATCCGTGACTTTACCTTTATGCTGCCAATCGCCGTATCTTGTCGGTTCTAGACCTTTAACACCGCCAATCTCTTTCTGTGTTTCTTTTTCTTTTGGTACAGCGTCATTCACAAAGCTTGATACAGGCGAATTTTTTGAGTTAAGTCTGTACTCACGTACTATTGTACGCTCCGTAGACTTACTCTTAAATTCATTCTGTCTGAAGTTTTGTGAATTTAGCTGTAAATTTTCTTCTTCTGATATATTATTATCTTTTTTATCGTCCATAATTAATACTCCTGCGAAGTGAAGAGTTGATATACGAAGATCAACTTGGAAAAGAGCAAGGAGTTTGCACGCCGAGGAGCGGAGCGTATATTAATACGTGAGTATCCGAGGACTTACAAAGACGACGTAGCCAATTTTTCAAGTTCTATCTGAGTATATATGAAATTTAATCGTATTTATATTAATAGTCGTTTAGGTGAAAATAGCAAGATAGAATTAGCAAGCGATCATGTTCATTATGTTAAAACGGTGCTACGTCTTAAAGTAAATGATGCCTTACGTATCTTTAACGGCATAGATGGAGAGTTTTTAGTGCAAATTACTGATATAGGTAAAAATAATCTAGCGGTTAAGATTAAAGAACAGCTAAAAAAGCCTTATACGGAATCTGCTTTAACTCTTGCTATTGCTATAATAAAGCAAGATAAATTAATGCTTACAATAAATATGGCGGTGCAACTTGGCATAACTAAAATTATTCCGTTAATCACAGAGCGATGCCAATTTAGATCGGTAAATATTGAACGTTTAACGAAGTGTGCTATTGAAGCGACGGAGCAATCAGAACGTCTTACCCCACCGATAATTGAGCAAGCTATTAAACTGCAAGATTATCTTAAAAAGAACAATAATTTTATGTTATATGCTAATGAACATGAAAAAGAAGAAAACTCTATATTACAAATTTCATCATTACTTAATAATAATGATATTGCTATTGTTATTGGGCCGGAGGGCGGCTTTACTAATGATGAGCTTGAACTTCTGGCCTCACATAAGAATACAAAATCTATAAGTTTAGGAAGTAATATACTGCGAGCTGAAACAGCAGCGATAACTGCTATAGCACAAGTGAAGTTGTTACGATGTCATTGTGAGTAGGTATTGCCCGTGTGAACACCTGAGCCGTCATTGCGAGGGGATGCGTAGCATCGACGTGGCAATCTCAGGAATTTGGCACGAGATTGCTTCGTCGAATTACTACGGTAATTCTTCTCGCAATGACGGAAAAACCGATCCACGCAACAATGCCTCCTCGCAATGACAAAAAGGGGTTTTACTTCGCTTTCTCTATTCCTGGCTTGCAGAATAATTTACCTAAACAAAGGAAAGAATAGACTCCACAAAATCCTATAATTATGTAAAGTATTGTAACAATAATTGGAAATGAACCAAATAAAAGTGTGACTAAATTAAAATTAAACAATCCAACTAAACCCCAATTTATAGCACCTATAGAAGATAGTAAATGTATAGTAGTAATAAGCGGATTATTAGAAGTGTTTATTAGCATACTAAACCTTTTGTTAAATTATTTACTTATGGTAAAATAATAATTTCGTATTTTAAGTCTTATGTCTACTAAATTTTCATAACATGCAGCAAAAAGCAGTAAAATATTGAAATTAAATTTCAAAGTGAGTCTGCGGAGCGTATATAAATACGTGAGCATAGACGAGTCTTACAAAAATTTGGTGTCAATACTTTACCGGTTGAAGCTGTATTAATCTTTCTTAAAAGTTTGGTATATTACGGGTATAACAAAAATTGTAAATATAGTACCGATGCTTAATCCTCCAACTATTACAAAACCGATAGAATTACGAGCAGCAGCACCGGCACCGCTTGCAAAAATTAGAGGTAGAGCCCCGACTACGGCAGCAAGAGTAGTCATAAGAATTGGACGCAAGCGAAGTTTTGAGGATTCTATTATAGCCTCTCTAACATTTACTCCTTTCTCTCTTAATTGGTTAGCAAATTCTACTAACATAATAGAATTTTTGGTAATTAATCCAATTAAAGTAATAAGTCCAATATTGCTATACATATTAAGGCTGTTACCGGCAAGCCAGAGAGCAAGTACGCCGCCGGTTATTGAGAAAGGTACGGCAAGTAATATTAATAAAGGGTCAGTAAAACTTTCAAATTGAGCTGCAAGCACTAAATAGATAAATATAAGAGCAAATCCAAATGTTATAAGCATATTACTGTCTGCCTCTCTCATTTGTTTAATTTCTCCGATATATTCAAGCATAGTATTACTAGGATCAAGTAATTTAACGGCTATTTTATTAATTTCATCAATTGCGTCATCAATTTTTCTATCAGGAGCAAGATCGGAAGAAATAGTAACGGATTTTGAATTGTTATAATGGCTATATGATTTTACGGATATTGTTTCCTTAATGCTAGCTATCGACTCAAGCGGTAACATATTATTATTATTTGCCCTAATTAAAATTTTACTAAAATCGCTAATATCTTTTCGCTCTTTTTGATTAGATTGTAATATAACATCGTATAAATCATTGCCCATTCTAAAATCACCGATTTGTTGACCTGCAAGTAAATATTGTATCGTTCTACCGATATTTGCCAAATTCATCCCGTATAAATAAGCCTTATCACGATTAATTTCTATACTTATAGTTGGCATCGCCGATTGTAAATTTCTATTGACGTTTAAGAAAATAGAGTTTGTTTTCATTATATCGATAAATTGCTGCGATATTTTATCTAGATCATCATACTCAAGGTTTGTTTGAATAGTGAACTCGATAGGGCTACCGGCATTCCCGCTAACCATTGAACGTGGATCCATAGCGAAAATCGACATACCCGGTATTTCGGAAAATTGCTTATTTAGCATATTCTTAATAGTTTCTTGGGAACGAGAGCGCTCATCCCAGTCTTTTAACGGAATGAATCCAAAAACATTATCGCTACCGCCTGCACCTATTACCATCAGATAACCTAATATATCTTTATAATTAGCAAGGATTTTTTCTGCCTCCTTCACTACTTTAGTAGAAGATTCTAAACTAGAACCTTCCGGTCCTTTAAAAGAAACTTGCAAAAATCCGTCATCTTCTTGTGGTACAAAAACTTTTTGAGTAAATTTAAAGCTGACTATCAGTACTATAAATGATGCAGCAATAATGAGAGTAAATTTCTTTTTATTGTCAAAAGTTAGCTTTAGATAGTAAATATATTTATTTTGAATAAATTGTAGAATATCATTAAACTTTACTAAGAATTTTGGTAAGTCCGTATTATGTTTTGTGACCATACGACTCGACATCATAGGAGTCAAAGTTAAAGCAACAAATCCTGAAAACAAAACACAAAATGCTAAAGTCCAAGCAAATTCAATAAATAATTTGCCTATAAAGCCTTCTATAAAACCGACAGGTAAAAATACGGCAGCAAGCGTAATAGTCATAGCAATGATTGCAAAACCGATTTCTTTGGAAGCAAGCAAAGCTGCTTCCATGGGTTTATGCCCCATTTCATTATATCTAAAAATGTTTTCAAGCATAACTATTGCATCGTCGACGACTAAACCGATAGCAAGTATCATAGCAAGGAGCGTAAATATATTAATAGAAAAGCCAAAAGCATACATCACGCTAAAAGTACCAATCAACGATACCGGAATCGTTACAAACGGAATCAAGGTGATTTTAGCAGATGCAAGAAATAAATAAGTGACTAAAACTACTAATATTAAAGCTTCAAAAATTGTTTGAAATACTGCATAAATTGATGCTTTTACCGGTGTTGCTCCATCGTATGCGATACCCATGCTTACTCCACTCGGCATTGATTCTTTAATTCTTTCTAATTCTTTAGTTACTTCATTTGATAAATCGATGACGTTGGCTTTTGATTCTTTTATAAGACCAAGAGCAATAGAACTTTTGCCGTTATATCTAAAAATTATATCTTCATCGGGAGAAGTTAAAGATACTTTCGCTATGTCTCGTAATTTTATTATACTGCCGTTTTGTGTTTTTAGAATAATATTGCCAAATTCTTCCGGTGTAGATAAAGAACCTTCAAGAGTTACTATAAAATTATTAATTCCGGTTTTAATTGTACCTGCTGGATAATCTTTATTTTGTTCTTTTATTGCGGATTCAATCTCCAATAAAGAAATTTTATGCTGATATAATTTTTTAGAGTCTGGTTCTATTCTCATTATATATTCCCTGCCACCGTAAATTTGCGACTGTCCAACCGACTCAAGTTTATCCAATGGTGTTTGTAGACTATCTTCAACAATTTTTGTTAACTCCAAGTCGTTATATTGGTCGCTTTCAACACTTATGAAGAGGCTTGGAAAACTATCGGCATCAAGTTTTGCAACCGATGGAGCTTTCATATCTTGTGGAAACATGTAAGTAATATCCGATATTTTAGAGCGAACATCGTTTAATGCTATTTCAATATCGGTAGATAATAGAAACGATAAAGTAATACTACTTTCGCCCGTGGAACTTTGAGAAGTTATATAATCTAAATTTTTAACCGTCTTTAAAGTTTTTTCTATACGTGTTGTTATTTCTTTTTCCATATATAAAGCATCGGCACCTGCATAATGAGCATTGACATTTATTATGGGAACTGAAATATCCGGAGTTCCTCTAATTTGTAGTTTAGTAAAAAAAATTGCTCCAAGAGCTACGATAACCAAACTCAAAACCGTAGCAAAGACAGGACGCTTAATACAAATTTCAGATAATAACATAATATTTAATGGGTGTTTTTTTAAAAATTTTATTCTAAATTAATGTGAATAGCGAATTATTATATAATCCTCTATTCGGTTAGAAATATTTAATATAAAAAAGTATATATTGTTTTTTATTAAAAAACTTATAATTTTTTACAGGGTAGGAAATTAATTTTTGTAATTTACTACTGACAATAAATTAGGGTTTTAATGATAAATTTTCACTTTAATTACTTGATTAAGATAGTTTTAACAGTATAACTGATGTAAAATGGCTACATTTTTCTATAAATTAATATAATAACGTATATATTTTAAACTTTGTAAATAACTGGCATTTGCAGTATTTGGGTAGTTTGTTATAATTAACTCACATAAAAAATATATTGATGTATATTATTGTCAGTTGTATATATTGTTTTATAAAAAAACATCAATACATATTAACCCATTAAAGGAGAGTTGATTTTATTATGAGTACACATAACAAACAAGAACCAAAAAAAATGAATAAAACCGAATTTATAGCATTTATGACCGACCATGGTCATAATCATAAACATGCTTCACATAAATCATTAACAAAAGCTGATGCCGAGAAAGCACTTAATTTAGTTCTTGATAGTGTGATTAGTGCTATAAATAGTCACCATAATATTAATATAACAGGTTTCGGTTCATTTGAAATACATCATAGAAAAGCACGTGAGGGTCGTAATCCAAAAACCGGAGCAAAAATGAAAATAGATGCTTACAATCAACCTACTTTTAGAGCAGGAAGAAAAATGAAAGAAGCTTGTAATTAATGATAAAGAAGTAACTTATAGTACTGATAATTCCTGAACCCCGCTACAAGCTTGCGGGGTGACACTAGAAAAACCGGCTCATGCAACAATGCTTTGCAAAAGCCGGAATGATATATAACGCTTCTTAAGTATAATTCATAACGATATTACAACCATTGATAATCGAAAATCTAGAGTTTAACTTAAAACATAACAAGTTATATAACAGCTGGCTTATTGAAGCTGAAAATATAGAGCAGGCTTTAAAAGATTTAGAAGATTTTATATATTTAAAGCTTTTTAAGAATAATATTCCTCTCATAAACAATCCTGATTATCATTTTATCGCTAGGGAAACTTCAAGTACATCTAATGCTAAAAATATTTCTATTGAACAAATAAGAAAGTTACAAGATTTTTTAAGTAAAACTTCTGCAATTTCAGGTTATAAAATTGCCGTAATTTATTCGGCGGATCTTATGAATTTGAATGCGGCTAATTCATGCTTAAAAATTCTTGAAGATGCACCAAAGAATAGTTATATTTTTTTAATTACTTCAAGAGCTGCAAGTATTATTTCTACAATTAGATCAAGATGTTTTAAAATTAATGTTAGATCATCTATCCATCATACTAAAAACAAATTATATTCCGAGTTTATTCAGCCGATAGCAGATAATGAAACGTTAGATTTTATTAATCGTTTTACTACTAAAGACCGAGAATTATGGCTAGATTTTATTGATAATTTATTATTATTAATGAATAGAATCCTTAAAAAATCTGCTAACGTTAATATTGAACTTCTAGATTTGGAAAATAAGATTTTTAATAAACTACCAAATAAGCATCCTTCATATTTATTGCAAAAATTTACCGACATAAAAAAGTTAATATATAATACCATTGATTATGATTTAGACTTAAAAACAAGTTATATATTAGTGGTGAATGAGTTTTCTAGTAATTAGACCTACTTGGAAACTCTACTTCTAGGGGTAATTTGTACGTCGATCCTAACCCCTCATCATCACGTATGTTTGAGTACGCTGCGGTTCGAGGTGAAGTGTCTCCTTCAAATTCCTCCCTATAAGCGACTTTCCGAATAGGTCTATTGAATTCGATACTATCCTACATGTTATCCATAAAACAGGGGCTGCTTAAAAACAGTTGATCTAAAGTTTTGATGTCATTCCCGCGAAAGCGGGAATCCAGGAAAAAAAGCATAAATACAGCAAATTTTTAAAATTAAAAGCTCGATTTATCTCGCTTTACCCTGGGATTCCCGTTTTCGCGGGAATGACATCAAAAAGCTAAATTATACCATAAAACAACTGTTTCTAGGCAATACCCATAAAACGACAAAATATATTGTTGCTAAAACATATTGGGCAAAATATATTAGAACTTTATAAATTAAATTACTTACATGTTTAAAACTTTAACACAAAATTTAACGAAGATTTTTGATAGACTAGTCAGCTCAGGAATTTTAACGGAAGCTCAAATAGATGCTGCTATGCGGGATATAAGAGTAGCTCTTTTGGAGTCGGATGTAGCATTGCCGGTGATAAAAGATTTTATAGCGGAAGTTAAACAAAAAGCTTTAGGGCAGGAGGTTATTAAGTCTGTTTCACCTGGACAGATGATAATTAAAATTATTCATGAAGAGATGATAAATCTGCTAGCTTCAAGTGAAAGCGATACAAAGTTAAATTTAAATTCAAAGCAGCCTGTAAATTTATTAATGGTAGGTTTGCAAGGTAGCGGTAAAACTACGGCGAGTGGAAAGCTTGCTTTACGTCTTAAGAATCAAAATAAAAAGCCTCTACTTGTGTCTCTTGATACTTATAGACCCGCAGCACAAGAGCAGCTAGCGATACTTGCAAGTTCAGTGGGTATTGATTCATTACCGATTGTTAAAGGTGAGAAACCTCTTGATATTGTCAAAAGAGCTATCGCTGAAGCTAAGCTCTCTGCGTATGACGTTGTAATTTATGATACGGCAGGTCGTACACAAATTGATAAAGAGATGATGAACGAGGCCCTTGCAATAAAAAAGATAGTAGAGCCTACGGAAACTTTATTAGTAATTGACAGTATGACAGGGCAGGATGCAGTAGTTACGGCAAGTAGCTTTAATGAAAAGTTAGAAATTTCAGGATTAATTTTATCTAGAATTGACGGCGATTCTAAAGGTGGTGCGGCACTTAGTGTAAAATATATTACTAAAAAGCCGATTAAATTTTTAAGTAGCGGTGAAAAGCTAACTGATTTAGAAGAATTCAATGCTGAACGTTTAGCTTCTCGAATACTCGATATGGGTGATATTATATCCTTTGTTGAAAAAGCCGCCAGTATAGTTGATAGAGAAGAAGCCGAAAAAACGGCAGCTAAATTAAAAAAAGGTAAATTTGATCTAAATGATTATATGCAGCAAATGAGAAGCATAAAAAAAATGGGAGGATTTGGAAGTATACTTAGTATGTTACCGGGCAGCGGTAAAATTATGGATCAAATAGATCAATCAAAATTAAATGGTAAAATAATTGAACATCAAGAAGCAATTATTTTATCTATGACGCCGAAAGAGCGTAAAAACCCCGATATGATTAATGCCTCTCGTAGAAAACGTATAGCTGCTGGAGCAGGGACCACGGTACAAAAAGTAAATATTTTGCTAAAGCAACATAAGCAAATAAGCGAGATGATGAAAAAAGCAAGTAAAATGAATCCTAAAAATCTATTACGTAGTGGAATTGGAAAGTTGTTTTCGTAAAACGGTATTATTGCCTAGGTTTTAAGTGGCTTTATATGTCATTCCCGCGAAAGCGGGAATCCAGTATAACCATATAAAAACAAGTTTTTATATGGTTATTTTATCAATTATGTAACTCTGTAGCAATAGCAATATTGAAGTTATTTTTCTGGATTCCCGCCTACGCGGGAATGACAAGGGTTTTTAAAAAACTATCCAGTACTATGGTAAGATACACCTATTGGCGTAGAGTAAAATTTAATTAATTTTCAATTTCAAAGCATTTGCAAAAAATGTATAGATATTGATAAAATAATCGGCACTGTCTTTTAAGTCACTACCGCTACCATGTCCGCTATCACTACTTTCTAGGAAATAAGTCGTAGTGTTTGGATTCTTCTCAAGTACATACTCAAAAATTCTTCCATGCCATGGATGTACACGCTGATCAAGTACCGAACCGGTAATTAAAATAGTCGGATATTTTTGAGTTAAAGATAAATTTTCTAAAGGTGCATATTTTTTAATATGTACTAAATCATTTGAGTTTTCTGGATCGCCGTATTCTGTAACCCAAGAATGGCCTGCACCGAATTCTTTATAGCGTACCATATCAAGTATCGGTACTTCGTATGCTATAGCTCCAAATAAATCGGGACGCTGCGTCATTGCAACACTAACTAGCAATCCGCCGTTACTTCCTCCTTTAATTCCTAAATACTCAGGGCTAGTAATATTTTGCTTTATTAAATCCTCTGCTACTGCAATAAAATCATTAAAGCCGGTTTGACGTTTTATTCCTTGAGCCGCCTTATGCCACTCAGGACCAAACTCTCCGCCACCTCTGATATTAGCAAGAACATTAACCCCACCGTTTTTAACCCATACTTCGTTTTCTGTACGCGAAAAATATGGAGAGTTGATTACTTGAAAACCACCATATGCTTCAAGTAATGTTGGGTTTTTACCATCAAATTTTGTACCTTTTTTATAAACAACGAAATATGGTATTTTAACTCCATCCGAGCTTATTGCTTCCTTTTGATCTACAACATAATTTTTGCTATCAAACGGATATAAAGGTTTTCTAATAACTTTTAATTCATGAGTTTTATCCCATAAATATATAGTTGGCGGTACTATAGAATTTTCTATAGTAATTAACGCCTCTTCTTCCTGATCATCAGAAGACATACCAAAAATTGCATTTTCATAAGGCAGCTTTAAGGTTACCGGTTTTGTCCATTCATTATTTTCTAATGTAAATGTTACTACTTTTGAAATAACATTCTCATAGCTAGCTAAAAATACTGTATCTTTAGTCATTCCTACAAAATTAAATACTTCCCTTTCTGTTGGGGTAAATAATATTTTTAAGCTAGTTTTATTGCTATCTTCTTTTAGAAGATCAGCGTAATGCACAGCAACAAGCGAACCTGCTTTTATATGGTTACCTTTAAATTGCCAATCGGAACGCAGTAACCAAAACACATATTCTTTAAAAGAACCTTGAGGAGTTGCATCGGATGGCATATTTATTTCTTGTAATTTTAAGCTTTCATCTTTGGCATCTAAAATATAATTATCGTAATTATAAAAATCCTTATCCGCAGATATAAATATTAAAGATGAAGAAACATCATCTGATAAAAGTTTACCAGCTGATACATGTATATAATTCTTTGGTATTTCAAATAGTTTTTTGGCTTTCTCTATAGGTTTTCCTCGCTTCCATATATAGAGCGAGTTAGGGTAGAGTGAATCGGTGACATCTTCCTTATGCAAAACAAAGTTAGAGATAATAGTATCTTGATCTACCCAAGTACCGACAGTAAACTTTCCTTCTAATAATTTTCCATTATTAGTTTTTGGTTCAAAGCCATTTTTTACAAAATCTTTTTTCTGTAAATCCCATTCTCTAAAGAAAAGTTCATCTTTACCGCCAAAGGACATAGCAATTAAGTAGCGATTAGGGGCTTGAAAGCAATTATCAACGCCAAGAAACATAACTTTTTTGCTAAGCTTTTTCGATAATTTATCAAAATCGATTAAAACTTCCCAATTTGGTTTATCTTTAGAGTAATTTTTAACTAACGTTCTACGCCATAATCCTTGCGGATTTTTATCATCCATCCAGAAATTATATACATATCCTTTACGGATAATACCATAAGGGGTTTTTCTTTTGTCATAAAATATAGATTCTATTTCTTTCTTAATTATCTTATAAGTAGGCATAGATTTAAAAGAGTTTTTAGTCTTATCAGTACGCTCTTTAGCCCATTTTAGAGCTTCAGAGCCTTCTGCTTCTTCTAGAAATTTAGTATCTTTCGGGTTATATATTTGTTTATTGTCATTTCCCATAGCTTGAACGCAAAAAGTTAATAAAACAATTGTAAAATAGCAGGTAATTTTTTTCATAATTTTATAGGTAGCCTCTTAAATTAAAAATGCTGATTATTGAAATCTCAGCTAGCATATTTATTCTTATTAATTATCATATTAACATATATAGTATTATTAAAAGTCATTTTATTTTGGGTTTCTATAAAGCCAAATTTTTTATAGAAACTTATTTTTTATTATCAGCAAAAAGGCTTATTATAGTTATATTATCTTGGACTCTTGTAATGTCAATAAGTAGATTAGTTACTATAGTGCCATAACCTTGACCTCTATACTCCTTTAGAATCGCTATTCTACCTAAATAGGCTATATGTTTTTCATATATAATTCTACCCATACCTATTATTCTATTCTGAGCAAAAAGTATATAATGCTCAACTTTAATTTCTTCTATGTAGAATTCCCCGTTAATGGGCCGTTGATCTTCTAGTACAAAAATTTTATATCTAATTAATATATTGTATTAATAGCCAAAAATTGTAAAACCTAATCCTTTTTAAGGTAATCTCTCGATTATTATGATTTTTGACTAAACTTTTATTCATTGTTGAACAATTTCTAAATCCTTATGGTTACGGTGTTTAAACCAACTGTCTTCTCTTCTATTTGAGTTTTTTGATTGAAAAAGGAATTAACAAGTAAGGTTTTTTATACAAATTTTCAATGTTAATCATCTTGCTATTCGTTGAGTTTTATAATATTTAATTATATTGTTTAAAAATTAAAAAAGAGATATCAAATGTTAATTTAAAAGTCAATAAACAATAACTATATTTAATCAGGGTTATTTACTATGAATACAAAAAAAGAAATTATAACAAATTTTATTGATGCACTTTTTGAACCGGATAGCCCATGGGATAAAGTAGCACAATATGTTTATGGTAAAGGTAAATTTATAAATTCAATACTTGATATTGCTACTATTTATGATTTACATTACCGTATTAATGATTTTCGTAAAAGTTTTCCGGACGTGACTCAGATTGTTGAATCAGTTGGAGTTTTTGAAAATGGACATTTAATTGCTAAAACCTTTGCTTCAGCAACCTTTAAAGAGGACTTCGGTAATCTAAAAGCAAATGGTAAATACTGGCGTATTCCGGTATATTGGGAATTTGAATTAAATAACGGAAAAATTACGGTTGCTTCAGAATTAGCTAACCATCATGCAATTAATAATCAATTAGGCATTGCTTTATTTAAAACTCCCTTTGAATCAGAATAATGTTTTATCATGCACCTTGAACAAAATCAAAGAAAATGCTAAAATAGCACTAGAAAAAATACAAAATATGAGAGTTATGGCTAATGATTTAAGCATTTATATTCATTGGCCTTTTTGTTTATCAAAATGTCCGTATTGTGATTTTAATTCTCATGTGGCAAACATTATAGACCATAATCAATGGCTTAAATCTTATGAAACCGAAATTGAGTATTTTAAGGATATTATTCAAAATAGATATATAAAGTCCATTTTTTTCGGCGGTGGCACACCTTCGTTAATGAATCCTGTAGTAGTTGAAGGGATAATAAATAAAATCAGTAATATAGCAGTTATTGATAATCAAACTGAAATAACTCTAGAAACCAATCCCACATCCTTTGAAACTGAAAAGTTTAAAGCATTCAAATCCGCCGGAATTAATCGTGTTTCTATTGGGGTACAATCCTTGAAAGAAGATGATTTAAAAAAATTAGGTAGAACTCATGATGCTTTGCAAGCCATCAAAACAATTGAGGTGGCAAATACGATTTTTCCAAGAGTATCATTTGATTTAATATATGCACGTAGCGGTCAGAAATTAAAAGATTGGCAAGAAGAATTAAAGCAAGCTATGCAGCTCGCAAACGGTCATATTTCTCTTTATCAATTGACTATCGAAAAAGGTACACCGTTTTATAAATTATTTCATGAAGGTAACTTGATCTTACCACATTCGGATGAAGCAGCTGAAATGTATGAATGGACAAATCATTATCTAGAATCTAAAAAATATTTTAGATATGAGATATCTAATTATGCTCAAGTAGAGCATGAATGTTTGCATAATTTAACTTATTGGAATTATAATAGTTATTTAGGTATAGGTCCTGGAGCTCATAGTAGAATAATTGATGCTTCAAGTTCGGTGTCGGCAATTATGATGTGGCATAAACCGGAAAAATGGTTAGATTCGGTTAAAACAAAAAATGTCGGTATTCAAACTAACGCTAAGCTAACAAATCAAGAAATTATTGAAGAAATACTGATGATGGGGTTGCGTCTTAAAAGTGGCATAAATATTTCTACATTAGAGCAGAAAGTGAACGCAAAATTAGCAGATATTTTAGATATTAATAACCTTAAACATTATCAAGCGTTAGATTTAATTAGACTAGATGAAAATATTTATCTTACCGATAAAGGTTTAATGCTGCATAGTTACATAGTACCTAGATTGATCAAGTAGTTAACCATTAAGATTAATTATATGAAAATTATTCAAGTAGTTTTAAAGTTTGTAATTATTTTTATTACTCCTTCTATTCATGCTACGGAATGTAAACTTGAGTTTAAGACCGAAAAGATATATGTGGATGGTGTCACGTATGATCAAAAAGTCGGAAATCCAATTACACCGATAGCAGATGCTATTAAGGCAGATAATATTGAAGAGGTAAAAAGATATTAGATGAGGGATATGGAGTAAATCAACCCTGCTTGGGTTGGACTCCTCTAGATTATGCTATATCGAATAATAATGTAAAAATTGCCGATTTTTTATTAAAGCGTGGTGCATCCATGAATTTAATCCATATAAATATAGGATTTATGAAGCCGGAAATTGCTGAATTTTTAATTAATCAGGGAATGAGTCCTAATTTAAGATATGAAGATGGTAGTACTGGAATGATGCTAGCAGCAGAAAGAAATAACTCTGATTTAATAAAACTTTTGCTTAAGTTAGGTGTTAATCCTAACGTTCAAAATTCTAAAACCGGAATGACTTCTCTTATGTATGCAGCGTCATATCTTAATGTTGAACCTACTCGTATTTTATTAGAATATAGAGCAGATCAAAAAATTAAAGATTTTAAAGGGAAAAGAGCTTTAGATTGGATAGCAGCAGATGCTAATAGAAATTTACATGCTTCTGATGCAGAATATTATACTGCTTTATTTCTTGCTCCATTTAAAACTAAACTGAAAATTATAAAAGAAAGAAATAGTATAAAGACTCAAAATAAAGAAAAGGAAAAAGCAATAAAAAAGCTTCTCAATTCTCACCGTTAAATTTTTGTAGCGTTTCTAGTTATACTTTACAAGTTAAAGTAAAACCTATCCTAATTTGCTACCTTGGGAGTGTTGAAATATGATTCTTTTCGGTAATTTTGTCGTTAAAGTTCGTCTGTGTTTCTCACGTACGCTTAAGTACGCTGCGGTACTCGCCTGCATTTTGCCTAAAAATTCCTCAAAAATAATTCATATTTCAACACTCCTACCTTAT
>NZ_CBCDJS010000014.1:0-18469 GCF_965035265.1 Rickettsia sp. | reverse complement strand
ATATTTAGCAGGAATTAATAACGAACAACCATGTATTAACCCTCGTAATAAAGGTAATAACGAAATATTAAGTTTATTTATAGGTAGCACACTATCCGGTTTAATATAATGTAGAGAGTTTCCTTTTTCATCAATTAATTCATAACCACCGTAAATGATAGTATCTTTATTATCTAATTTATTTAATATATTAACTTGATGCTCAATTTTGTTTGGATAATATAAATCATCGTGACTAAGCCATGAAAAATATTCCCCTTTCATGTTTTTTATACCGTAATTTAAAGCCGAACCACAACCACCATTTTCTTTATGAAAATAGCGTATTTTATCACCATATGATAACGCTACATTTTCTGTCTCTCCATTATCTTTTGAACCATCATTAACAACAATAATTTCAATATTTTTGTAAGTTTGTGTTAAAGCACTATTTATAGCTTCTTTCATATAATTAGCCCCATTATAGACAGGTGTAATAATCGAGACTAAAGGATAATAAATATTTAGAGATTTATCTTTTATAGTTGTCATAACTTTTAAAAATAATTTATAAAATGTTAGTTTTATTGTGGCATTGCTAACTAAAGAGAGATAGTAATAAAAAGCTCTGTGTCATCTAGTGATTTATGAACTAGATCTAGTTCCCAAGCCGCGGTATGACATCTCTCTTTAGTTAGCAACGCCTCTTATTGTTTAAATTTTCTATAGAGCTTTAGAAAAATAGATTTTTCTTCTTCACTAATAATTAGTTTATTTTTAAGAATTTTTATTTCTTCTACAGCATTATTTAGCTCTGTTACAGTATTATTTAATTTAATTTCATAGTTTAAATTTTTCTCTTCGCTATTTTTAAATACCTCTCTAGTTTGCAGCAATTGTTTTAATATATCTTGGAATTGCAAACCTAGCTTTTCTAAAAATTCCGGAGTCCAAGCTGAGATTGGATAGTTAAATAATTGTTTTATAGGCTTTAAATCTGAGTTACTAGATATACAGATTATAGAATTAGGAGGATTTTTTTCAGAATGTGTGTCGTTAGTTACGCCATCTAATCCTTCGTATAAAAATTCTTTGTTCTGATATGATTCAAAGTCTTTTTCAGTAATACAATTAACTAAATGATATATATTCCCTTCCGGTTCATTAAAAGGTACATTTACTATTAATCGTTTTTTACATTTAAGATTAAGTGCTAGATTTAATCCATCTTCAATATGCTCAAGTGCATGTCGTGATACAATATAATCATATTCTTCTGCCTTTTTAATAAAACTAACTAAATCAGATTTAATATATTTTATATTAGATGCTCCATAATTTTGTTCAGCATAAATTATAGATTCTTTACTGATATCTATTGCTGTAATTTCTACTCCTAATATATCGCTAAGCATAAAAGTTCCGTGTCCTGTTCCACAACCTATATCTAAAATTTTTATCTTTTGATTTAGCATTAATGGGCTATTAAGTATATCGGCTTCTATAATTTTTTTAAAAACCTTATAGCTACTTTTATGACGAATCACCTCTAAAATATCATGAGTTCCCCCAGGAATTAATCTTTCTCCATCATTATAAATTTCTTCTAACATAAATTATTTAAACTATTATAACTTTAATAAATATTCGGCAATAAATGCAGCAGGTTTTTCTACAGGCTCAAGCATTTTTTTAAATTGATTTCTGCCACTACTATTTTCATGATAAGGTAAATAATGATTTTGCTTAATAAATTCTATATAGTTAATAATATCTTGTGGCTCATAAGCAAAATACATATATTTTTTTAATTCTTTAGAGAGAGCATTGCTATTAAATTCATTATTCCAACCATTACTTAAGTAAATTATAGGCTTATCGGCAACTACTACTTCAGCAAGAGATGAAGTACCGTCACTTATTACAATATCCGACACCATTATATCATCCAGTAACGACCTGAATGCATGTGCAGAAACAGTAACATTCTTTAAAGAATTAAATCTACTTAATATATTATCCATATCACTTTGGCTTAAGTAATTTTTACCGACCGCATAGGTAAATAGTGTAACATGCGGTCTTATAATAAAATGAATATTAGGATGTTGTAATGCATAATTATAGAAAAAATAGTGATAATTTAAGAAAGTAGAACCTCCTTCATATAAATCTCTATTTTTAAATGATAATTCCCATCTAGGAAGCCATAAAATGGTTTCCGAGTTTGGTTTTTCTTTAATATTATAATTTCTTACTTCATAGTATGGTTGATAACCTGAAACAATAACTCTATCCTTAGGAAATTTATAATTACTAATAAAGATATCCTTTGTACTTTCTGAATCAACAAATACCGTCTCTATGACACTTGATAACTTATCATCATCAATATTTTTTTGATGAAAGATATGCGGACCATAGACTATATACATAATTTTTGTTTTAGTTCCTCTAAAGCTCTTATACAAATTAGCAGCCGTAAAAGGTTCTGATACATAGCCTTGAAAATTTTCGTAAGGGTTTTGCGTAAAGATAAAATCCGGCTGATAATTTTTTAGTTCAGAAATTTCACATTTTGTATTAACATTTGAATAAGAAGAATACTTACCACATGGATATATCACATCTTGTGTATCAAATTTACTAATAAACTCGGTATCTATTCCTCCTTGAATATTGGGATGAGGATGAGGTACTATTACAATTTTGACATCATGACCTATTTTTTTCATCTCATTATACATTGCGTATACGCCTTTGCCACCGAATGTCTCTGTACTAACAAGAAAAACTATTCTTTTATAAGAATTTTCGTTGGAATAGCAAAAAGAAGATATAAGAGTTATTAGTAAAAAAACACTTAAAAATAAAGTGTTAAGTTTTATTAATTTAAAGAATTTCATGTTTTTGATATGATGATAATGAACAGGATTACTTTTTAAACCAAACCGTGCGATTAACATAATCCACATAACTTAAAACTATACGCAATATTTTTTTCGATACAAGCCCTGCTTCGGCATAATCCGGTATAATATCTTGCGTATTTTTATTATTCTCGTGTTCTTCTGTAATAGCTTTCACCGATTGTAGTACCCGCTCAGCCTTAAAACCCGACATAATAAGCGTTCCGGCGTCCATACCTTCGGGACGTTCATGAGCTTCTCTAATATTTAAAGCCGGCAGATTAAGTATTGATGCTTCCTCGGTAATAGTACCACTATCGGATAAAATGCAAAATGCATTCATTTGTAGTTTTACATAATCTGTAAAACCAAAAGCCGGTAAAAATCTTATTTTATCGCCAAGTTCTTTAAACTCATCTAAATCCTCAAGCCTTTTTTTAGTCCTTGGATGTGTTGAGAAAATTATCGGAAAATTATACTCTTTAATAAGCATTTGTAAACTATTTAATAGTTCTTTTAGATTATTCTTTACGTCGACATTTTCTTCACGATGTGAGCTAATTAAGAAATATTGTTTTGATGTAAGTGACAATTTATCTAAAATATCAGATTTTAATATTTTAGGCATAAAGCGGTCAAGGACTTCAGGCATATGCGAACCTGATTTAAAAATAAGCTCGGCAGGTAGTCCTTCAGCAATTAAATAGCGTCTTGCATGCTCGGTTAACGTAATGTTAACGTCACTAGTATGATCGATTATTTTACGATTAATTTCCTCCGGCACTCGTTGATCGAAACAACGATTTCCTGCTTCCATATGGAAAATCGGGATCTTACGACGTTTAGCAGCAATTACCGATAAACAAGAATTAGTATCACCGTAAAATAAAACTGCATCAGGTTTTTCTTTCTCAAGGACTGCGTCCACTTTTTCAATAATAAGCCCGATAGATTTTGCCGTATTGTCTGCCGCTACTTCTAAGAAATAATCAGGTTTTCTAATTCCCATATCATCAAAAAAAACCTGATTTAACTCATAGGCATAATTTTGACCGGTGTGAACTAGTATGTGATTAGTATATTTATCAAACTCGGAAATCACGCAACATAGTTTGATAAGCTCAGGACGAGTACCGACAATCGTCATTACCTTAAACATTTTTTAGCTCCTCTTGTACGTAATCAAGAGTCAGTAATAACTCTTTTACTTCTTCTAAATTTAAACGTTTTGTATTATGCGAAGTGTAATCCTCTAAAAGCGCTACTTTCTTTTCCCCTTCAACAAAATATTTTGCATAATTAAGATCTCGCCCGTCCATAGGAATGCGGTAATAATCGCCTAAATCTTCAGCCTTTGCCATATCTTCGGATGATACTAACGATTCATAATGTTTCTCTCCATGACGTGTACCGATAAAGCGTATTTTATTTTTGCTATCGAATATTTCTTGTAATGCTTTTGCAAGTACTTCAATCGTACTTGCGGGAGATTTTTGTACGAAAATATCACCCTGACGACCATGCTCAAACGCATATAAAACCAAATCTACGGAATCTACAAGCGACATTAAAAAACGTGTCATTGACGGTTCGGTAATGGTTAATTCCTTACCTTGTTTTATTTGATTGATAAAAAGAGGAATTACCGACCCTCTAGAAGCCATAACATTACCATATCTAGTAACACATAGCACCGTCTCATTCATTGAACGCATACGAGCTTTTGCTATTGCTAACTTTTCCATTAATGCTTTAGATAATCCCATTGCATTAATCGGATAAACTGCTTTATCAGTACTCAGTACTATAACTTTTGCTACTTTATTATTAATGGCTGCACTTAAAACATTTTCAGCACCTAAGACGTTAGTATTGATTGCTTCCATAGGATAAAATTCGCAAGTCGGAACTTGTTTTAAAGCAGCGGCATGAAATACATAATCTACACCGTGCATCGCTTCATTGATACTTTTATAATTACGCACATCCCCAATATAGAATTTAAGTTTTGAGTTATTCAAAGCAATACGCATGTCTTCTTGCTTTTTTTCATCTCTACTGAAAATTCTAATTTCTTTAATATCTTTAATAATATCGGATTTAAGAAAACGAGAAAGCACCGCATTACCAAACGAACCGGTGCCTCCTGTAATCATTAAAGTCTTATCTACAAACATTATATATAAATACCTATTTTTCAAATTAACTGTCACCCCGTGACTTGATCACGGGGCCTTGTATCACAGTCCGTATCCTGAGATCCCGCGATCAAGTCGCGGGATGACAAGTATCACCCAAACTCATACATACGCTTTACAAGCTCGCGCCAATCAGGCGGAGTATATCCCATTACCTCATTAAAACGAGTAGCATCTAGTGACCTATCTATCACAAGCTCATCTGACGGAATAATATCGATTTCTTTATTATATATTTCTGCTACTAATTTTAACAATTCTAACTTATTAATCGGTTTTGATGCAACATGATAAAGCCCGTGCAGTTCTTTATTAGGCAATACAAAATCCTGTACTATTCTTGCAAGTTCTACAGTTGGAAATCCTGAATAAATGGCTTTCTCAAAACCTTTCGTGTGTCCTTCTACACTTAAAAACCAGTTAATTAAACTTCTATTGCCTGCTAGCTCATGACCTATAATTGAAGTACGCAGCGTAATAGCATGCGGATAGTCTACCTCACCAAGAAATTTAGAACGACCGTAAAGATCATAACAGTCAGAGAAGTCGCTTTCCTTATAATTACCTTTTTTTCCTGAAAACACACAATCTGTACTAATATGTATTAACCTGCTATCGCTAAGTTTACATAAATTAGCCAGTCTATGCGGTAATAAACTATTTACCGGTAATGCTTTTAGTGGGTCATTAGCATCTGCTAATTGTTTTACAAGTCCTATACAATTTATGACGACATCAGGATTTATTTTATTAAAGACTTCAACTAAAGAATCGTGATTCTCTACATCTACATTTGTAATTAATTTATCTGATAAATCTTTAGAAAAGTATGAACGAGCGGAGGAACTTCGGGCTGTCGCATAAACATCAAGTTTATTGTCCTTGCTTAAAAACCTAAACATGCTGTTACCCAGCATGCCGGTAACACCTAAAATTAATATTTTCATGGTATATTTTATTTATTTTTCTCAAATCGGTTCTATCATAAATAATATATCTTTACAATAAGGTTTTTGCAAAGCTAGGTTCTATGAACATTCCTAATTGATTTTTATCTCTTCTTCTTTTCTAATAAGCTTTAATTCTCTATATAAATCAATATCTTTATATTTATCCAGTATGCTTCTTGCTTTTTCTATATTTGAATGAAAAGTCGATATTATTAATTCTGAATCGCTATACTTAATTGTTACTTTATCTCCTATTTTAAGCTTTAATTTCTGTCTTACTTTTACAAGAATAGCAAGCCTTCCATTATTATCAATATAACTTTTTTGTACTATCATAAAAAATAATTAACTTGCCATAGAAAAGGTTCTTATTCTACGTTCTTTAGCTTTCCAACCTTCATCTTCGGCAAGCTCTAAGTCATATTGGTTTTGCATATTCATCCACCAGCGAGGATTAACATTAAAATACTTACCTAAACGAAGTGCTGTATCAGCGGTAATTGAACGATGATGCTTAATTATATTATTGACTCTAGTAACAGGTACATCAATATCACGAGCAAGTTTGCTTTGACTAATCCCCACAGGTTCCATAAATTCTTCTAGTAAAATTTGTCCCGGTGAAATAGGAGGTAATTTGTTTGTCATAAATTCTTGACTTTGTTGCATTGACCGTTTTATGTCATTCCCGCGAAGGCGGGAATCCAGTAAAACCTATAAAAACTTGTTTTTATAGGTTTATTTTGTCAAATATGCAACTTCTATATCAATAATTGAAGTTATTTTTCTGGATCCCCGCTTTCGCGGGGATGACATTGAGTAGGTTTTTCGATCCATGCAACAACTTCTCAATTATTTCCTAATTAAAATCTTTTTATAGAATCAAGTACAGTTTCAAGGATCATACTAGCAGCTACTGCATCATCGTTATTATTACGGTCTTTTCTTTTCACCCCAAATGATTTAAGGAAATTATTTGCAGCTTTGGTAGTTAATCTTTCATCTTGTAAATATATAGGCAAATTTATAGATTTTGTTAACTCTTCTGCAAATTTCATCACTATATTTGTTTGCTCCGTTACTGCTCCGCTCATATCAATCGGTAGACCTATTACAACACCGCAAGCTTTATATTTCTGGGTGATATTAAGCAAGGAAGTAATAACGACCTTTTTATTTATATCGGTTATAGTATTTAAAGGCATAGCAATACTACGTTCTTGATTAGATAATGCGATTCCTAATTTTTTGCTTCCGTAATCAATAGCTATAAGCGGAGCGTTCGGAATTAAAAGCGGATAAAATTCTTGAAGATTTTTTACGATCATGGTAGTTATTAAATCTATTTACATTATGTTTTATATGCTAAAAACTATTCAAAAACACATAGACATCAGATTAATTAAATTATCGGCAATTTTAGCCTTTATTTATTGTTTGTTATTTAACACCGCAATATTGATTTATAAATTTGATTATTATAAAGCAACAATCTTTAGGGGGATATTAGAGCTATCAAAAGATTTTTGTTATATTTATATATTTTCTTTTATAGCATTTTTTGGTCTTAGCGTACATAGATTAGTGTTAAAAATCGGCGTAGGGTTTTTATTTATAACATCCGCTATTGCTAGTTATTACATTTATTTTTTCAAAATCAATCCTACTAAACAAGTAATAGGTAGTTTTTTCTCAACGGATTTAAACGAAGTTTATGAATTAATCAGCATTAAGTTAATAATATGGATAATTTGTTGCCTTTTTACCTGTTTTTATACTCTTAAATCTTTCGCTGCTGAAAATTCTAAATCATTCGTAACAAAACTATTATCTGCCGCTTGCTTACTTATTTTTGTATATAATATTATTTCACCTTCATTTAAGATACTAAAAAATTATTTTCCCGTTCAGTATTTACATAATAGCTATCTTAATCTTGCCGGAAATTTCGGTGATAAAAATTATGCAGATATTAGCAAACAATATAATTTTATAGATAACTCTGACACCGATATTATAGGCGTTTTAGTTATAGGAGAATCGGCAAGATTTGATCATTTCGGTATTAACGGTTATGAAAGAGATACAACTCCTTACTTAAAGACTGCTCAAAACTTAATTTCTTTCAAAGCTAAATCTTCTGCTAACCTTACCTATCTTTCGGTCCCGTCTTTAATTTCACGTTACCCTGCAAGTCAAATTGAGAATAGTAGACACGAGAATAGCTTTTTATCGGTTTTAACAAATCTCGGCTTTAATACTACTTGGATCGGCACTCAAACTTTAATGAGGAGTTTCGCAAATTTTGACCTTAGTAATATCTATAATGATGTGAATTTTACCATAGTACCTGGCGGCTCTGCCCTATTCTCTCTAAATGATCATGATGAAAAGATGCTCCCTTTTATAGAAAGAATAATAACAAATTCAGAAAAACAATTTTTAGTAGTTCATACCTCAGGAAGTCACTGGAACTATAATGCAAGATATCCTAAAGAATTTGAACATTTCACCCCTACTTGTCCTATTAAAGTTAAAGGAGATGCCAGCGATTGCGATAAGCTTGCTTTAGTTAACAGCTATGACAACTCAATTTTATATACTGATTTTTTTTTATCTAATTTAATAGATTTACTTAAAAATAAAAATGCTTTCTTAGTATATGTATCGGATCATGGAGAGTCTCTTGGAGAAAACGGCTATTACGGACACGGAGGTCCACTACTTGCAGAACAAGTAACCGTACCGCTTATGGTCTGGGTATCGGATGATTTTAAAGCAAAATATCCTGAATCGATAGACTCAATTAAAAGTTATGCCAATACCGAAATTAGCCATGATTATGTGTTTCACTCAATACTTGATTGTTTAAATATAGACTCCGACATAATAGATAAAGACTTAAGTATCTGTAAATCTAGTTAAAAATTATTGAATTATTAAAAAATTTATATATAAATTAAGATCTAAATAATTATATATTTATTATTATGTCTGATACATCTAAACTAGAAGACTATTACTATAGATTTTTACAAAATATTTTACTTAAAGCATTAGAACAAAATAAAGCTGTAGAAAATTATTTATTACAGGAAGATTTTAGTAGTGCTTTAAATGAGATAAAAAATGTAAATGAACAACTTGAAGAATATTCAGGCATTCTTTCTTTACTCAAAGTAATTAAAACCCATTTTATTGATAAAAAAATATATAATTAAGTATGACTAAAACAGTTGGTCAAAGTTTCGATGTCATTCCCGCGGAAGCGGGAATCCAGGGTAAAGCAAGATAAATCGAGCTTTACATTTCAAAAATCTGCTGTATTTATACTTATTTTCTGGATTCCCGCTTCCGCGGGAATGACACCAACGGACCAAACTATATCATAAAACAGCTTTTTTTAAGCAATGCCAAGTATCGTTTTATTTAAATTCTTTTCTTATAATCAAAAATAATATAAAGTAAAAATAAAAAAAGGTATTAAATATGGAATATGCATTGTTAATTTTTAGTATTATAGCGATTTTAGTTATAATACAAATGGTTAAAGTTGTACCGCAACAACAAGCATGGGTAGTGGAAAAACTTGGGAAATTCGATAAGGTCCTCCAACCTGGTTTAAATTTACTAATCCCTGTCATTCAAAGAGTAGCATACAGGCATACTTTAAAAGAAGAAGCAATAGACGTCACGGCACAAACAGCTATTTCAAACGATAACGTAACCCTATCTATCGACGGCGTTTTATATGTCAAAATCATTGATCCAATGGCCGCATCTTACGGTGTTAATAATCCTTACTATGCTATAACACAGCTTGCTCAAACTACCATGCGTTCGGAAATCGGTAAGCTTCCTTTAGATAGAACTTTTGAAGAACGCGAAACTTTAAATGTAGCGATTGTAGCAGCTATTAATCAGGCTGCTATAAATTGGGGTATACAATGTATGCGTTATGAAATTAAGGATATACAGCCGCCGCAAACTATACTTAAAGCTATGGAATTACAAGTAGCAGCCGAGCGTCAAAAGCGAGCCCAAATTCTAGAATCTGAAGGTAATAGACAAGCAAAAATTAACCATGCAGAAGGTGAAAAAGCACAAGTAGTGCTAAATTCAGAAGCTTCCTATACTGACCAAGTTAACAGGGCAAAAGGTGAAGCCGAAGCTATAGGCTTAGTCGCCACCGCTACAGCAAATAGTATTGAGGTTGTTGCAGCAGCAGTACAAAAAACAGGAGGAAGTGATGCGGTAGCTCTTAAAATAGCCGAACAATATATTAGTGCATTCGGTAATTTAGCTAAAGATACTAATACCGTAATTTTACCAGCAAATCTTTCAGAACCGAGTAGTTTTGTAACCGGAGCGTTAAGTATATTTAACCAATTAAAAGCTTCCACAGAAAAGAAAACGAATAAGTAATAAATTATATAAATTTGCTTCTTGTAATAAGAATTAGTTTTATATATCATATCAGATTATTAACTAATAAATAGGTTATAAATATGTCAGTATTTGTTGGCAAAACTGCTCCGGATTTTACGGCTAAAGCTATCATGCCTAATAATAATATAGACGATAAGTTTAAACTTAGCGATTATGCTGCAGGCGATAATATAGTATTATTTTTTTACCCCCTAGATTTTACTTTTGTTTGTCCATCGGAAATTATAGCATTTCACAATAAGCTTGGTGAATTTACCGAAAGACGTACTAAAGTAGTAGCTGTTAGCGTTGATTCCCATTTTAGCCATTTAGCTTGGAAAAATACTCCGCATAATAAAGGAGGACTTGGGCAAGTTCAATTCCCAATGGTTTCCGACATAAAAAAGGATATTTCTTCAAAATATAACGTACTTAATGAAGACGGCGTTGCTTTGCGTGGAACTTTTTTAATCGATAAAGATTTCATAGTACGCCATATGCTAGTTAATGACTTGCCTATCGGTCGTGATATTAATTACACCTTAAAAGTAATCGATGCTTTAACTCATCATCAAAAGCACGGTGAAGTTTGTCCTGCCGGTTGGCATAAAGGCGAGGAAGCAATTACTCCGTCACATGAGGGAATATCACATTATTTAAGCTCACATGCCGAGAAGTTGTAATTGCATGTCATCCCGTGGCTTGACCACGGGATCTTGTATCACAGGCTGTGTCCTGAGATACCGCGATCAAGTCGCGGTATGACACTAACCCATATCAAATAATCCTAAATAATGCTAAAAGAATTATTTTTTGCTCCTAAAATATCTTATGATATTGAAACAATTAATATTTTACGTCTTATTAGGAGTGAAAATATCGGTCCTAAAACTTTCTTTAGTTTAATTAAATTATTTGGTGATGCAGCAACTGCCGTAGATAACGCTCAGGATTTTTCATTGCGAGGCGGAAAGTCAAAACCAATTAAAATTTTTAGCAAAAGTGAGGCCGAAAAAGAAATAGAGCTTCTTGAAAAAGACAATGCTAAAATTATCACCTATAAATCTTTAGAATATTCAAAATTATTACTTGAAATTTATGACCCACCACCGATACTAAGTTATAAAGGTAATGTAGAGTTATTAAATCATAAAAAATGTGTTGCAATAGTAGGCGCAAGAAACGCTTCTGCAAACGGAAGAAACTTTGCTCATAAGATTGCTACAGGTTTAGTAGAACAAGATTATATAACTGTTTCAGGGTTAGCAAGAGGAATAGATAGCAGCGTGCATCAAGCTGCAATTTCTAAAACTATCGGAGTTATTGCGGGCGGTATTGATCATATATATCCGTCGGAAAATAAAAAACTATTTGAAAATTTAGCAGAAGAAGGTTTAATATTAGCTGAGTTACCTATAGGCTCTACCCCGCTTGGAAAACATTTTCCGCAGCGTAATAGGATAATATCAGGGCTAACCTTAGGAGTGGTAGTAGTAGAAGCAAGTTTAAAATCGGGTTCATTAATAACTGCAAAATTTGCACTTGAACAAAATAGGGAAATATTTGCCGTTCCCGGGTTTCCTTTAGATCCACGATGTCAGGGTACAAATAAATTAATTAGAGAAGGAGCCTATTTAGTGGAATCAGTAGACGATATTGTAGCTAATTTACCGCAATATGAAAATTTTATTAAAAAAGATGAAGGGTTATTTAAGGATTTTGTTGAGCTAGGGACACTAAATACGAGATATGTTAAAGAACCGTCACAAAAGGAGCGTACTGCTATACTGGAATTATTATCGGCAGTACCTATTAGTTTCGAGTATTTACAAAAAGAAACAGAATTATCGCTTCCTATTATATATACGATAATATTAGAATTAGAACTCGCCGGCAAAGTGGTACGCCACGCCGGTAATAAAATATCATTAGTTTATAACGAATAGTAATCATAGATGAAATTAGTAATAGTAGAATCGCCGGCAAAGGCGAAAACGATAAATAAATATTTAGGTGACGAGTTTAAGGTCATTGCATCATTCGGTCATATCAGAGATTTGCCCTCTAAAAAAGGTTCGGTATTACCTGATGAAAATTTTGCGATGAAATATGACATTTCAGACAAAGCCGGTAAATATGTAGATGCAATAGTTAAGGATGCAAAAAAGGCCGATGCGGTATATCTTGCAACTGATCCTGACCGTGAGGGTGAAGCTATCTCATGGCATGTTGCAGAGGTAATAAAAGCAAAAAATAAAGTTAAATCTGATGACTTTTTCAAAAGAGTAGCATTTAACGAAATCACTAAAAAAGCAATTATTCACGCCGTTGAAAACCCTAGAAAACTTGATAATAATTTAGTAAATGCCCAGCAAGCAAGAAGAGCTTTAGACTATCTAGTCGGCTTTACCCTTTCGCCTCTTTTATGGCGTAAGCTACCAGGCTGTAAATCAGCAGGACGTGTACAGTCTGTAGCTCTGCGGTTAATATGCGAGCGAGAAGATGAAATAGAGCGTTTTAAGTCAGAAGAATATTGGGATATTAGCCTTAAAATGCAAAATAGCAACAATGGGCCGTTTGTTGCTAAATTAACTCACGTAAATGATCAGAAGCTAGAAAAATTCTCAATTATTAACGAAAAAGACGCTAAAGATTTAACTGAGAAATTAAAAGCTCAAAAATTTCATATTGATAAGATAGAAAAGAAACAACAAAAACGTCAGCCACAACCTCCTTTTATCACTTCATCACTACAACAAGAAGCAGCAAGAAAATTAGGTTTTAGTGCTAAAAAGACTATGCAAATAGCACAAAAACTTTATGAGGGCGTTGACATAGGTAAGGAAACTATAGGGCTTATTACCTATATGAGAACCGACGGCGTTACATTATCAAATGATGCCGTAGACGAAATACGTAAATTAATCGATAAAAGTTACGGCGATAAATATTTACCAAGTAGTCCTAGAATTTATAAATCCAAAGTAAAAAATGCTCAAGAAGCTCATGAGGCGATAAGACCGACAAATATCACTTATACTCCCGATAGCTTAAAAGAAAAGCTAGAAAAAGATTATTATAAGCTTTATGAACTAATTTGGAAAAGAACTATAGCCTGCCAAATGGAAAATGTGATAATGGATTTGGTAGTTGCAAGTTTAGCTTCAGAAAACAAAGAATATTTAGCAAAAGCAAACGGATCGACTATAGCCTTTGACGGATTTTATAAAGTTTATCGCGAAAGTGTGGACGATGAAGCTGAAGAAGAAAATAAGATGCTACCGCCTTTAAAAGAACAAGAACAGCTTAAAACTAAAGAAGTTATTCCGAATCAGCATTTTACAGAAGCTCCGCCAAGATATTCGGAAGCAAGTTTAGTGAAAAAGCTTGAAGAACTTGGAATTGGTCGTCCTTCCACTTATGCTAGTATTTTATCAGTTTTACAAGATCGCAAATACGTCTCTCTTGAGAAAAAACGTTTTATGCCTGAAGAGCTTGGACGTTTGGTAACAGTATTTTTGGTTGGTTTTTTCAAAAAATATGTTGAATATGATTTTACCGCAGGTCTTGAAAATGAATTAGATGAAATAGCAGCCGGCAAGCTTGAATGGAAATCTGCCTTAAGTAATTTTTGGGGTGGCTTTAATAATAATGCTGAGTCAGTAAACGAGCAAAAAATAACCGAAATTATTAGCTATGTGCAGAAAGCCCTTGATTATCACTTGTTCGGTGAGAATAAAGAATCTAAAGTCTGTCCTTCATGTAAAACAGGTGAGCTTAGTTTAAAGCTTGGTAAATTCGGAGCGTTTTTAGCATGTAGCAATTACCCTGAATGTACCTTTAGAAAATCTATTGTTAGCGGTAACGATAATAACGAGAATGAGGGCGAGCCTTCTGGTACTCCTAATGAGAATAAAGTTTTAGGTACGGATAAAGACGGAATAGAAATACATTTGAAAAAAGGACCTTATGGACCTTATATTCAACTTGGCGAACAAGAAGGCAAAGTAAAACCGAAACGTAGCCCTGTACCTCCTAGCTTGAAACCAAGCGACATCACACTTGATATGGCATTAAAGCTTCTAAGCTTACCGCTTAAAATCGGTATTCATAAAGATAATGATGAAGAAATTATCATAGGATACGGTAAATTCGGTCCTTATATAAAATATATGGGTAAGTTTATTTCTATACCAAAAAAATATGATTTTCTGAATTTAAGCTTAGATGAAGCTATGAGATTAATTGAAGAAAAACTTAGCACAATTGCCGCTAAAAAACCAAATCCTTTAAGTATAGATGAGGTAGCTAACCTTGTTGATGAAAATAAGATAAAAGCTAAAGAGAAAAAAAATAAATAAAAATGACAAAAGTTATAACACGATTTGCTCCGTCACCGACTGGTATGTTACATGTCGGTAATATTAGAGCAGCACTACTTAACTGGCTATATGCAAAGAAGCATAACGGGCAGTTTATCTTAAGGTTTGACGATACGGATCTAGAACGTAGTAAACAGGAATACAAAGACGCTATCGAGGAAGATCTAAAGTTTTTAAATATTAATTGGGACCAAACATTTAACCAATTAAGTCGTTTAAGTAGATATAATGAAATCAAAAATCTATTATTAGACAAAAAAAGATTATATGCCTGCTATGAAACTTCTGAAGAGCTAGAATTAAAGCGTAAATTTCAATTATCTAAAGGTTTGCCACCGATTTATGATCGTGCTAGTTTAAATCTAACAGAAGAGCAAACACAAAAATATATAGAACAGGGAAGAAAACCGCATTATAGATTTTTGGTAAATCATGAACCGATTAGCTGGCATGATATGATCAAAGGCCAGGTTAAATATGACGGTAAAGCTTTAAGTGACCCGATAGTGATAAGAGAAAGCGGTAGTATGACCTATATGCTCTGCTCGGTTATTGATGATATCGATTATGATATTACTCATATTATTAGAGGTGAAGACCATGTTAGCAATACTGCCATTCAAATTCAAATGTTTAAAGCTTTAAATGCTACGCCTCCAACTTTTGGTCATTTAAGCTTAGTTATCAATAAAGATGAGAAAATTTCTAAAAGAGTCGGAGGGTTTGAAATCGCAACTCTTAGAGATACGATTGGGCTTGAAGCTATGGCAATTGCTAGCTTTTTTAGTTTACTCGGTTCATCGGCGCAAATCTTACCTTATAAATCAATGGAGAAGCTAGCAAATCAATTTGAGATAAGTAGTTTCTCTAAAAGTCCAACTATCTATCAACCGGAAGATTTAGAAAGATTAAATCATAAATTATTGATAAGTTTAAGCTTTGAAGAAGTAAAAGAACGTGCCAAAGAAATAGATGCCGAGTATATTGATGAAAATTTTTGGTTATCGGTAAGACCTAATTTACAAAAATTACGTGATGTAAAAGATTGGTGGGAGATTTGTCATCAAACTCCAAACGTAGAAAACCTGAATTTAGATAAGGAATATTTAAAGCAAGCAGCAGAATTATTACCGCAAGGTGAAATCACTAAAGATAGCTGGAGCATTTGGACTAAAGAAATAACAAATATAACAGGCAAGAAAGGTAAAGAGCTATTTTTACCTCTTCGTCTTGCTTTAACCGGTAGAGAATCAGGACCGGAAATCGCAGGCGTTTTACCTTTGATTGATCGGAAAGAGATAGTAAAGCGTCTAACTAGTGCGTGACTCTCTATGTCATTCCCGAGAAAGCGGGAATCCAATAATTTAAATGTTATACACAATAAGTTTTTAAAATTAAAAGCTCGATTTATCTCGCTTTTTTCTGGATTCCCGCTTTTAGCTAGGAATGACATAGAAGCCATGCAACTCCTCGCAATGACGATTGAGTATGATAATATCTTAGCTATAATACTCTATCATGTTAGTATTAATAACACCAGCAAGCTCTGCAGTATCGCAGCCGTAAATATTATCAGCGATAAGAGACACTATGCCCGCTGTTCCTTCTACTAAACCTTCCACAGTTTCACAAGCTACATATCCTGCAGTTAGCCCTGCTTTTACTGTATTTTTTACACATTCGATAGAATCTGACGGCGAAACTAAAATTGCTCCGACGGTCAAAGCCCCAATAAGAATCGGAGGATTATAATAAGCAAAAGTGGCAAGGCTTGCTATAGCTGTTTGAGCAAATGTAGATACAAAAGAATAACTACTTACATCAGAAGTAAGTTCTTGAACAGAACCTACAAATTTTGCACCGTTCACCACTATATTAGTAGCATGGTTTACTGCAGAACTAGCATACATTGTGAAATCTGCCGCAGCTTTGTTAACATTTTGAAAATGAATTGCTGCACTATCAAAGTAGCTAGATGTTTTTTTGAGTTTTGTAACCCCGTATAATTTTTTGTCATGATTTTTTCCCTTAAAATTAAATCGTGACGCAATTATAAATTAAATGTTGGATTATGTCAATGGATATTATTAACAAATAGTTAAAAAATTAATGAAGATAAACTAACTTATAATCCCTAACTTTCTGAATAAATCATTGTCTCTTTCAGGTATTGGATTAGCTGAAGTTAAAAGCTTTTCTCCGTAGAATATTGAATTAACGCCTGACATAATACATAAAGCTTGTAATTCATCAGACATTTGTTCCCTACCTGCCGATAAACGAATATACGATTTTGGAATCATGATCCTTGCCAAAGCTATTACTCGAACAAAATCAAAAGGATCAATATCTTGTATATTTTCCAATGGAGTACTAGGAATTTTTATTAGCTTATTGATAGTTACCGATTCAGCAGGTTCTTCAAGATTTGCAAGGGTTAAAATCATATTAATACGATCATCATTTGTTTCTCCCATTCCTAAAATACCGCCGCAACATACTTTCATACCGGAAGCCCGAACATGTCCTAAGGTGTCTAGCCTATCCTGAAAAGTACGAGTGGTAATAATTTTATCGTAAAACTCTTTTGAAGTATCAATATTATGATTATAAAAATCAAGCCCCGCTTCTTTAAGCGTAACTGCTTGATGCTCTTTTAATAAACCAAGCGTAACACAAGTTTCTAAACCTAGTTTTTTGACCTCCTTAATAATTTCACAGACAAGTTTTAAATCCTCATCACGTGGACCACGCCATGCAGCTCCCATGCAAAAACGAGTACTAACTGCTGCTTTAGCACGTTTTGCTGCTGTAACTACTTCTTCAATTTTCATCAAAGGTTCTTTTTTTACATCAGTTTTATAGTGTGCAGATTGAGGGCAGAATTTGCAATTTTCAGGACAACTACCTGTTTTAATGCTTAAGAGGCTACTTATCTGAACTTTATTCGGATCAAAGTTAGTACGATGCACTGTTTGAGCCTTATAGATTAGCTCCATAAACGGAAGGCTAAAGATTTCTTTAGCCTCGTCAAAAGTCCATTTTTTCATTTCCAAAAATTATTTTTGTACATAGAGCCTTTATTTTTAACGTAAGAAAATAAAGAAGAGAAAATAAAGAGTTTAGCAAGACCGCTTGGAATGAAAATTATAAATCCGCTGTAAATTGCTTGTTTTAAACCTATCATGCTAGCAAGCCAGCTGACGCCGAATAGATAAAATATGGTATGACCGATAATACAAATTATATTAACATTTATAAAATTTTCAGGTAACTTATCTTTTAAAGCACTCATAACAGAAGTTCCGATTAAGAAGCCGAGATAATAGCCGCCGGGAGCTCCTAAAAAATAATTTATTCCGCTAGAAAATTTACAGAATACAGGCAAACCGATTAAACCTGCAAAAATGAAAGTCAGTACAGTTAGAAAACTAAGACGTGGACTATAGGTAAAAGCAATAATACAAAGTATTACGGTAATCCTCCCCAAAAACAATCGACAAAAGGAGTAGAATTTTTTAGAAGTAAAGAAGGAGATTCTATAAATGACAATATCAAAACACAGTGATAGCCAAATCATGTCTATCTTAAAGCAGGCGAGCAGTGGGATGCCTGTAGCA
>NZ_CBCDJS010000013.1:0-18693 GCF_965035265.1 Rickettsia sp. | reverse complement strand
CTAATACTATCTTGGTCTTTTCTTCGGCACTGAAATTCCGAAACTGTTTCTTAGTCATTCTTACCTCTTAAGTTATTTGGTCTATTCTAACTTATTACCAAGCAAACCTAACTATTTTTTTGTTCAGTTTTTTCAGGCCATTATAATGCTCTGCCATTTCTTGTGATACGGTAAGCTCCGTGAAAGTTTTGGATTGATTGAGTTTGTTATTAGCGATTTGACGATCTAAAACATTTATCTCATGTTTTTTGTCGTTAATGTCTTTGTATATTTTTAAAATTTCAGGAATTATTGAACTAATAAAACCTGTTATTGCGGCAAGTAAAGTAATCATAAATACCTATCTATATAAGTTTAGGATAAGTATAGCAAAGATTAATTACCGCACTAAGAAAGAGGAAAGAAAGGGACAATATGGACTGATTACTTATATCATTCCTGCGAAAGCAGGAATCCAGTTTTTTAATCTAATTATATACTAAATTTTTATATAGTTTGCTGTGTTTTTATCATTTTTTACTGGATTCCCGCCTACGCGGGAAGGCATTGTTGCGTGGACTGGTAAAACCCACCGTGTCACCCCGTGGCTTGAGCACGCGGTCCATAAAAACAATAAAAAATACTAATAATTTTAGTATTTTAAACTGGATCCCGCGATCAAGTCGTGGGATGACAGAGGTGAAACTGGTCCACGCGGGAATGACATAAACCTATCCATACAACAACGGCAATAATAGGAAAATTGATCCACTAAATAATTACTTTAAATTAGACCAAATACGGTTTTTAGCAATATAGAAAAAGATCGTAAAAACTACTAAGAACATTATAACTTTAAGACCCATCGATTTACGATGCTCCATTTCCGGCTCAGCTGCCCATTGTAAAAATACGGCGACGTCTCGGCTCATTTGCTCTACGCTTGCGTTAGTACCGTCCATGTAAGTCACCTGCCCATCTGTAAGCGGCGGCGGCATTGCTATTTGATCATTCGGGAAATACGGATTATAATGAGCACCTAACATTAATTTAAAGTCTGCCGGCGGTTCTTTGTAACCGGTGAGCAATGAGTATATATAATTAGCTCCATCATGACGTGCTTTTATTATCAAAGATAAATCAGGTGGATGTGCACCGTTATTAGCCGCTCTTGCTGCTTGTTCGTTTGGATAAGGCGATACAAAACGATCAGCAGGAATAGCAGGACGATCAAACATCTCACCATCATCATTTGGTCCATCTTTTACCGTATATCCTTTAGCAATTTCTTTTATTTCATCATCCGAAAAACCAATATCTTTAAGGTTTCGATAATACAAATTATTTAAGCCGTGGCAAACGCTACAAACTTCTTTATAGACCTGAAAACCTCTTTGTGCAGCCGTGCGGTCAACACTGCCGAATATACCGTCAAACGACCATTTCATCTTTTTCGGCGGCAATGCTTCTTCGTTTGCTAGGCTCAAGCTAGAAGTTAGTAGTATGATGATAGAGATAAGTAGTTTTGTTTTCATAAATTTTTTTATATCTTCGTGACGATGTCATTCCTAGCTAAAAGCGGGAATCTAGTAAAACCTATAAAAAACTTGTTTTTTTAGGTTTATTTTATCAGTGTTAAGACTCTTTTTTCTGGATTCCCGCCTACGCGGGAATGACATAAAACTACCTGCTCGCAATAACGCTCCCTTTTACAACTCCTTCGGTAGCGGCAGCGGTTTTTCATATTTACCTATCAGCGACAAGGCTACTAAGAAATGGAAGAAGTAATAACAAGCAGCAAAACGGCTAATTGTAATATAAGGCTCTTCCGCCGGCTGCCCGCCTAAATAACCAAGCAATAAACAATCTGCCATAAATAGCCAAAAAGCAATTCGGTACATAGGTCTATAGTTTGCACTTCTAACCTTTGAGCTATCTAACCAAGGCAACAAAAATAACACAAATATACTTCCGAACATTAATAATACGCCGCCAAGTTTAGAAGGCACGGCTCTAAGAATCGCATAAAACGGTAGAAAATACCATTCAGGTACGATATGAGCAGGAGTAACCAATGGATTTGCCGGAATGTAATTATCAGGATGACCTAAATAATTAGGTTCGTAAAAAATAAAATAGGCAAATATTATAAAATAAACCCCAAAACCGACGAAATCCTTTACGGTATAATAAGGATGGAACGGAATAGTATCTTTAGGACTTTTAACATCGATACCTTTTGGATTGTTTGAACCATGCTGATGCAAGGCTACTAAATGCAGCATCACTAAAGCAACAATAATAAATGGCAATAAATAATGCAGAGAGAAAAATCTATTTAATGTAGGATTATCAACGGAAAAACCGCCCCATAGCCATGTAACTATGGATTCCCCTATTAGCGGAATAGCCGAAAATAAGTTAGTAATTACAGTTGCTCCCCAATAGCTCATCTGCCCCCAAGGAAGCACATAGCCCATAAAAGCAGTAGCCATCATGGTTAGAAAAATGATTATACCAATATGCCAAAGCAGTTCTCTTGGTGCTTTATAAGAGCCGTAATACAAACCTCTTGCTATGTGTAAATATACAGCAGCAAAAAACATCGATGCACCTACTGCATGAGTATAACGCAGTAACCAGCCGTAATTTACATTACGCATGATTCTCTCGACACTATCAAAAGCATGATCAACATGCGGTGTATAGTGCATAGCAAGTATCACTCCCGTGATTATCTGAATCACTAAAGCAATACCGGCAATAGAGCCTAAATTCCACAAATAGCTAAGATTTTTTGGAGTTTGATAGTGGCTAAAATGCTTGAGGAACGAAAAAATCGGTAAACGATAATCTATCCACTCGATAATAGCATTAGTCTTTTTAGGGGTAATCTCTTTACTCATAAATAATTACCCTATTCTAATTTTTTTGTCGCTAATAAAGGTATAAGGCGGCACTGCTAAATTTAAAGGTGCCGGTCCTTGGCGTACTCTACCGGATGAATCATATTGCGAGCCATGGCACGGACAAAACCATCCATCATATTTTCCTTGATTAGGGAGCGGTACACAACCTAAATGCGTGCAGATCCCGATCGTCACCAACCAATTATCATGACCTGCTTTCACACGTGCTTCATCAGTCTCAGGATCAATAAGCTCCGACATTTTTACCGCTCTTGCTTCGGCTATTTTGTCAGGTGTACGGTTAGTGATAAAAACCGGTTTACCTTGCCATTTAACCGTAACTGTTTGCCCTACCGCAATATTTGATAAATCAACCTCAATTGATGATAAAGCTAGCACGTCTGCAGAAGGGTTTAAAGAATCAACAAGAGGCCAAAGAGTACATGCTGCCCCAACTGCTGCAACACTACTAGCCGTTAGAACCATAAAATCACGACGCGAGGTTTGTTTGTTTTTATTATCTTCAGTATCTGACATATAATATTAAAGTGACATAAATTAACGATTATTATTACTACCGCTTTGGGTATTATTAAGATTATTTGGATTTTCTAGTTCTTCATAAGGATTTATTATAGGACGTTCAGCGTCTGCAGCACTATCTGCTTGTTTTGGCGTAAGCTTATTTATTTCATCTTCTAACACTTTTGCTCCTGTCCCTTCTTCATGCTTATATTCTCCAGGATCACTTAAGCAATTCCAAAAGCTAACTAGATGATTCCAATCAGGACCTAGTTTTGTAGTACAATTTTGAGCAACTGCTTTAGTTGTATCTAATATCTCGATTGTAGTTTTAGTAAAATAATCTATAAATCCGATTTTTTTTAAGCCCAATACTGTATAATATAAAGTAATTAAGGAAGCAACTGCTATAATTAAATACCATTTAGTGATAATAGACCACAGAAAAAATCCCATAGGATTCGCTGCAATTAACCTTCGTAAAGCCTGCCACATATATTTTTCTCAAGAAAATTTATTATCTTATTTTATACCATTACACCAGTAAAAATAAAGCAAAATCACGTAATATTATAAATATTTTTAATTAAATAGGAACTTAAGAAGAACGAAACTGGTAAAAATACTAAATTAATTCCTATCATAATAAAAATTAATCGTAAGTTATTATCTTGTAATATTAAACCCGTCATTATAATATTTGGAATTAATAACGGCATAATAAACGTACCAACAAAATTAGCATTCTTCTTAAAATAACATTGTACGCTACCGGATAAAACTACTAAACTACTTGATAAAACTAATATCATCCATACACTAATAAAGAAAAATATTATCTCAAGCAAAGTTTGATCGAAAAAAACATAAATAATGGGTAAAACAAAAACCAGCCCTACCGTACTACTGATAAATATAGCAAAAAATTTAGCCAATATAATTTTTTCATGACTAACAATTGATAATAATAACTCTAAGCTTCCGTCTTCCAAATCAGATTTAAATATAACCGAAGAAAAACCGATTAATGAAATTAATAAACAAATTACCGAAAAAATTAAACCGAATTTGTTAATATCCCTTTCACTGTTAATCAAAACAGTACTAATTATGCAAAATAAAAAAAATATCACTAAATATTTAATTATATTATTAATGCGATTCTGCACTATAAATTCATGCTTAATTAATACGAATAGATTATTCATAACTATTAAATACATTGTAAATTAAATACATAATAGCTGCGACAGTTAAACCTATTCCTATTTCAACAATAACTATAGAGATATGTTGGGCAAGCAGCTTATCATTGATAAAATTTGTTAGTGAATAATAATTTAAATAATTATCATTAAAAAATAATGATATCGTTCCTACAATTGCATATATTGATACACCTAAAACGGCAACGGAAATCAATATATTAGTTTGGAAATATTGCTTTCCATAAATCAGATCATAAGCAATGAGGCTAGACGCAAATATAACGCCAGCTTGAAACCCACCGCCCGGCGAAGATTCACCGTTAAGCTGAATATATATACTATACAGAATTATATAAGGTATTATAAAACTAGTGATATATTTTATTATAGGGTATGCTTTAAGTATAATTGTGGGTTTTGTCATGCCGTGGTCAAGCCACGGTATGACATCTTGCGTGCGGGAGTCCACTTCCTCAAATTTCTTTGAAAATACCAACAACACGGCAATTCCTGCAATTAAAATTACGCTAGTTTCACCTAAAGTGTCATAACCTCGATAACTAGCTAAAATAGCTGCAACAAGAGAGGGGACTCCAATATCTTTGCTAGTATTCTCGATATAATACTTACTTGCATACATATGAAGAGGAGCATTATTATCACCGTAATTCGGTAATTCTAGCCCCATATAAGTAAGAGTTACTACAAACAATAAACATATTAAACTTGCGGGAATAATATTAGTTCTCTCTATATTTTTTAAATCAGGGGGTAATTTGCGTAATAAATTCAAATATACGCATGTTGATAAGCAAGCTCCAAGAGCCGCTTCAGTCATTGCAACGTCCGGAGCATCCATAATGAGATAAGATACCCCGATTAATAAACTAAAGACAGAAGCAGCAATCACTGCATTTAGCAAATCTTTAGTAAAAATTATTTTTATGGATATTAAAATCAATAAAAAAACAATTAAGTTAAGTAGGTAATTTCCAAGATCAAAATTTAAAGCTGTATTCATTAGTTTTATAAGATGTTGATATCTAATGTCATTCCCGCAGAAGCGGGAATCCAGTAGTAAATGTCATCCCGCGACTTGATCGCGGGATCCAGTCTTTTTTAATTTTTTTCTGGATTCCTGCTTCCGCAGGAATGACATAGAAAGCAAAGAGGCTTTACCGAGTGCATGAGTTGCTACCGGATTTAGTAGAAAAATAAGTAATGCCGCTAAAACTAATTTAATAGAGTTAACAATATCTGCCTTAATACACGCAAAGCCTAATAAGCAGATAGGCGCTCCGAAACTTTCAATAACACTTGCAGCATGTAATTTAGTATAAAAATCAGGAAATCTAAAAAACCCGATTATCCCTGAAAATATAGCAAATAATCCAGTAATTACTAATAAAATTCCGATATAATATAATATCATTTTTTTATCCTTTTTTCGTCATTGCGAGGAAATTATGAAATAATTGACGAAGCAATCTCGTGCAAAAATCCTGAGATTGCCGCGCGAACTAAAGTTCGCTCGCAATGACGCTTTTGTATACTCACTCACCCTGAGCCAAGCTATAACCTGCCACACCGTCAAACTCAAATAAATTCTCTACTTTGATAAAATCGATATTTGCTTTGCTTAAAGCTTCAAGCAATTTAGTAATGTCTAAATGTTTAAGCTCTGAACCGCCTTTAGTCATAAAACGACAACACCAATGATCGGATATAGTCTCAAATCTTGTATCACGAGGCCACAATTTTAACCCTTTTGACGAGATTGTTTTTAACTCAAAATTACCAATATCAAGCTTATTAATTTTATCTGCTATATCATGAGCGGAAGATACACTCATATTTACAAATATATCTGTACCAACCAATTTCTTAACTTCTTTGGTATCAATTTTATAATCTATATTGCTTTCTTGTTTCTCGGCAATTAACGGATATTCTGCTTTAGGTAGTTTTGTTGGTAACTGCCCTAGTCTTTTCACTACTTCTTCAGCAAATTCTTTTGTACCGACTTTTTTACTAGAATTCTGCTCATTATATATATCGGCTGTATGAACTCCATCCTCTATAGTTTTCTTCCAAGCATTTTCGATTAATGCAGCAATATCACCCTGCCCTATATGAACAAGCATCATTATAGCAGCATTTAACAACCCTGACGGGTTAGCGATATCCTGACCTGCAATATCGGGAGCACTTCCGTGTACTGCTTCAAACATCGCATAATGCTGCCCGATATTTGCAGAACCCGCTAACCCTACCGAGCCTGAAATTTCGGCAGCTACATCGGATATGATATCACCGTATAAATTAGAAGTCACGATAACGTCAAATATTTCCGGTTTAGTAGCAAGCCTTGCCGTTCCAATATCAATAATATAATGCTCATTATTAATTTGCGAATATTCTTTTGCAATCTCATTAAATACTTTATGAAAAACCCCGTCGGAAAATTTCATAATATTATCTTTACTTAAACATGTGACTTTTTTGCGGTTATTTTTTACTGCATACTCAAAAGCATATCTAATAATTTTTTCACATCCTGTATGACTTATCAACTTCATTGACTCATGCATATTATGCGTTTGGCGGTATTCTATACCTGCGTATAAATCTTCCTCGTTTTCACGTATAATAGTTAGGTTCAAATTTGGGTGCAGAGTTTTAGTAAATGGATAAAACGAAACGGAAGGGCGAATATTAGCAAAAAGCTGTAATGTTTTACGAATCGTAACGTTTAAACTTTTATATCCTCCACCTTGTGGTGTGGTAATCGGGGCTTTAAGTATAATGCCGGTGCGTTGTATGGATTCCCAACTTTCTTCGCTTATGCCTGAAGTATAATGCTTCTTGTAAAGCTTTTCACCTACTTCAATGGTCTCTAGGCGAATACGAGCCTCAGCTTTACGTAATATATAAAGCACTGCTTCCATTATTTCAGGACCTATTCCATCCCCGTATGCAATTGTAATCGGTGTAAATTCTGCCATATTAAATACTCTCTTGTTAAATACATAGTTTGGCTTGTTTATGTCATTCCTGCGTGGCATTGTTGCGTGGACCGGTAAAACCCACCGTGTCACCCCGTGGCTTGACCACGGGGTCCATAAAAACAATAAAAAACACTAATAATTTTAGTATTTTAAACTGGATCCCGCGATCAAGTCGCGGGATGACACTGGAAAAACTGGTCCACGCAACAATGCTACGCGAGAATGACATATACAACACTATCAATAGTTAATCGTTACTTCTTTTAATCTCTCATTCAACATAAAAGTCACTTCAGAAGTTATATTTAAATTGTTTTTAGCATATAAGACTTGAGCACTTGGAATTACCAAATTAAGGCTATATTTCTCAGCCAAATCACTAATTATCGTTATAGTTGTTTCATGAACTCTACTCATAGCTTCAGCGTGAGCTTGTTCAAGTTTTGTTTTCTTAATCTGAATTTCTTTTCTAACGTGACTAACTTTTGCATTAAATTCGTTTACTTTTCGTTCAAAATCATCTTCACTTAAAGAAGCCCTTGCATTTATCAGCTTTTCTTCCATAGGCTTAAATTCAGCCTCTTTTGCAGCGATATCCTCTTGAATTTTATGATTAAGCTTTTCGATTTTATTACGTAAGTCCTTAATCGCAATCGATCCTTCTAAGACGGATTGTACGTCTACAACGGCTACTCTAACTTTAAAATCACCGTCTTTATTTACTATATTTTCTATCTTTGCCATAACCGGCAAATTTATTATTAATATACATAAACATAATATTCGGTATATCATTTTTGGTCCTATAATTTGGATTATATTTAAGGATGTCATTCTCGTATACTTATGTCATTCCCGCGTAGGCGGGAATCCAGCATAAAGCGAGATAAATCGAGCTTTTAATTTCAAAAATTTGCTGTATTTATATCTTTTTTCTGGATCCCCGCCTACGCGGCGGGGATGACATCGAGTAGTTTTTCGGTCCACGCGGGAATGACATTGGAGCAACACCCCTATTAACTCTAAGAATAAATAACATCAGGAGATTTGTCCATCATTAAAAACTGAACTTTTACCGAGCGTCGGCACATTCCCTCCTCCCCATGGTGTATATTCGCCATCTGAATAATCCTCTCTTGAAATTGGTTCAAAAGGAATAGCTTTTATTGCTTCAGGACTTAAATAGGTACTCTCTTCATCGCTAAGCAAAGGTTCAGTAGCAGGTTCTTCCAGCTCAGCATAAATTTCGTGCTTTTCATTAAAATCATACAAAAAATTAAAAGCTTTATGAATATGCTCTGTTCCTTTGTTCTTAACCAAAACTGCTATAATACCATAGTCTTTTGCAGCATCGGTATGCTTTTTATCATCATCCATAAAAAATACGTTTTTTTATTAGTTATTCCGGTATTTCTCATTATTTCAGCTATATAAGGTACTTTATTACAAAGTTTTATCTCTTCATCCTTCTTAGCAGGTAAACCTGATTTTATATATATATTTTCTACTATTTCTTTGCCTAATAATTGTTCTAATGCATATTTTACGGCATGGGGATAATTATTAAACGATGCTATAGCTATTTTATGACCTGATAAGATAATATTATTCATAAGACGCACTATTTGGCCTTTATTTTTCCAACCTAAATTTTCATCAGCTAAAAAATTTTTCATTAAATCTACAGGGAAACCTGTAGAGAATTGTTGTTCAAGCTTAACTATTTCGTTAGCTCGTTCCTCTGCTGTTTTAAAAAAGCCGTATTCTATTCGTAATTTTATACGCTCCCATACTCGTTTTCCAACATAATAATGCGAATGTCCTTCAACTAAAGTTTGGTCAAAATCAAATATAAATAAAGCTGTATTTTCGTTCATTAAATTCCTGTTATTTAGGTTATAAAAGTTAATATATCTTATTCTTTAAATTGAATTTATGAGTTTTTCAAGAACTTTATTCCAATTTTTGGTATTTTAGTGTATAATACGGAAAACTATTGTAAACTTGAGAGAATTTTTAAAGATGACATCTATTCGTAATATAGCAATTATTGCCCACGTTGATCATGGGAAAACTACGCTTGTCGATAATATGCTTAAACAAAGCGGTACATTTAGAGCTAACCAAGCAGTAGCCGAGCGTGCTATGGACTCTAACGACCTTGAGCGTGAACGCGGTATTACCATACTTGCCAAATGCACCGCTCTCATGTGGAATGATATCCGCATCAATATAGTCGATACACCTGGACACGCCGATTTTGGCGGTGAAGTAGAACGCATATTAAGCATGGTTGATGGTGTTGTGTTACTTGTCGACGCTTCTGAAGGACCGATGCCACAAACAAAATTCGTGCTTTCTAAAGCTTTAAATCTCGGCTTAAAACCTATTGTTGTTATTAACAAAATCGATAGAGATGATCAAAGAATTGGGGAAGTTATCGATGAAGTATTTGAGCTATTTGTAGCACTCGAAGCAAATAACGATCAACTTGATTTCCCTATAGTTTATGCCTCAGGTAGAGCAGGAAGAGCCTCTTTAACCTTTGATGATAAAATAAATCCTTTAGACAATTTAGCAGATGATTTAGCTCCACTTTTTGACCTTATAGTACAGCATGTACCAACGCCCGCAGCCGATGATAAAGCACCGTTTTCTATGCTTGTTACTACTAGAGAATATAATTCTTTCTTCGGTAGGGTTTTAACCGGTCGTGTACAAAGCGGTACTGTTAAAATCAACCAAAACGTAAAAGTATTAAACCGTGAAAATAAAGTACTTGAAACCGGGCGTATCACTAAAATATTAGCATTTAGAGGTTTAGAAAGAATCGCTATAGATGAGGCTACAGCCGGCGATATTATTGCCGTAGCAGGCGTTGAAAATGCCAACGTTGCCGATACTATCTGCGCACCAGAGGTAACGCAGGCCGTGCCGTCTCTACCAATCGATCCGCCTACCTTATCCATGACTTTTAGCGTTAACGACTCACCGCTTGCAGGAAGCGAAGGGACAAAAGTTACGTCGAGCTTGATTGGAGCTAGGTTAATGCGTGAACTTGAGAGTAACGTAGCATTAAAAGTTACCGAAACTGCTGAGAAAAATGCTTTCCAAGTTGCAGGGCGTGGTGAGTTACAACTTGGTATTCTAATTGAAACTATGCGTCGTGAAGGATTTGAGTTATCTATCAGCAGACCGGAAGTATTATTCCAAACCGATGAGAAAGGCAATAAACAAGAACCTATGGAAGAAATCCAAGTTGACGTTGATGATGATTATGTCGGAGTGGTCGTAAAATCTTTAGCTCTTAGAAAAGCCGAAATGACTGACATGAGACCGTCGGGCGGTGGTAAAAGCCGTGTTACGTTTATTGGACCGTCTAGAGGATTAATCGGCTATCACAGTCAGTTTTTAACCGAAACTCGAGGCACAGGGATTATGAACCGTATCTTCCACGGATATGCTGATTATAAAGGAGCTATCGAGGGAAGACGTAACGGTGTGCTTATCTCTAACGGTGACGGGGCAGCGGTTGCATATGCTTTATGGAATCTAGAAGAAAGGGGGAAAATGTTTATAAACCCTAGCGATAAAGTATATAGAGGTATGATTATCGGCGAACATAACCGTGATAATGATTTAGAGGTAAACCCACTTAAAGCGAAGCAACTGAGTAACGTTAGAGCTTCAGGTAAAGACGAAGCTATAAGACTAACGCCTCCGGTGCTTTTAACACTAGAACAGGCTATCAGCTATATAGAAAACGATGAAAGAGTTGAAGTAACGCCTAAATCTATACGTTTGCGTAAAGCTATGCTTGACCCTAACGACCGAAAAAGAGCTGCGAAGTAATTTACTGTCATTCCTACAGAAACGCATAAATGTCAACTTAAGAATCGATGTCATTCCCGCGTAGGCGGGAATCCAGCATAAAGCGAGATACATCGAGCCTTTAATTTCAAAAATTTGCTGTATTTATACTTATTTTTCTGGATTCCCGCCTGCGCGGGAATGACATAAACGAGTCATGCAACAACACCCATGGCGTTGTTGCGTGGATACCGCCCCGTCATTGCGAGGAGCAAAGCGACGCGGCAATCCAGAAAAATAATTAAAAAACTCTGTGAATCAGAATTTTTAACTGGATTGCTTCGCCCTGATTACTGCGTAATTCTTCTCGCAATGACGGCAAAACTAAGCTATACATTAAACACTATAATAACACACCTTTTTAACGGCTTCTATTACATCGCTCTCGCTCGGCAGAGCTAGTTTTTCTAAATTAACGGCATAAGGAAGAGGAACATCTTTACCGCTGACAATCTCTATCGGTGCATCTAAATAATCAAAAGCTTCTTTCATAACAATAGAAGCTATACTTGCTCCAACGCCTGCAAAAAACCAACCTTCTTCCACTACAACTAAACGATTAGTTTTTTTCACTGATTCTATTATTGTCTCAGTATCAAGAGGCTTAATAGTACGCAGGTCAATAACCTCACAATCAATATTATCATTCTGTAAAATATTTGCAGCATCTAAGGCAAGTTTTACTTGAATCGAGAAAGTAACTATAGTGACGCTACTACCTTCTCTTAAAATTTTTGCCTGACCAAAAGGTATAGGCTCGATTGTTTCCGGTACGTCAAAACTATGACCGTATAAAATTTCATTTTCTAAAAAAACAACGGGATTATCGTCTCTAATAGCTGTAATCATAAGCCCTTTATGATCTTCGGCACTATAAGGAGCTACTACTTTTAACCCTGGAATATGAGCATAACAAGCTGTATAATTTTGGCTATGTTGTGCGGCTACTCTACTTGCTGCTCCGTTTGGTCCTCTAAATACTATCGGGCATTTGACCTGCCCACCTGACATATAATGAGTTTTTGCAGCTGAATTAACTATGTGGTCGAATGCTTGCATAGCAAAGTTAAAGGTCATAAACTCCACAATTGGGCGAAGTCCTGCAAAAGCTGCCCCAACTGCAAGCCCTGCAAACCCATATTCCGTTATAGGTGTATCAATTACTCTTTTAGGACCAAATTGCTCTAGTAATCCTTGAGTTACCTTGTAAGCTCCTTGGTATTCTGCAACTTCCTCACCCATGACAAAAACTTTGTCGTCTCTTATCATCTCTTCTTGCATCGCATCACGCAATGCTTCACGTACCGTTATTTGCATTTTTCTTTTTATTTGATTAAATTAAACGTCATTGCGAGGAGCAAAGCGACGTGGCAATCTAGTTTTAATTTTCTGAGATTGCCACGCTCCTTTCAGTCGCTCGCAATGACGTCCTAACAATATACCTCAGTATACAACTCTACCTCATCAGGCAACGGTGAATTTTCTGAAAACTCTACTGCTTCTTTCACAATTTCTTTTACCACCTGTTCTATTTCTTTCAAATCCGCTTCAGTCGCATATTTATTGTCGAGTATCATTTTTCTTATTATTACTAACGGATCGCGCTCTTTATATTGCTCTACTTCTTCTTTGCTCCGATATTTTGCCGGATCGGACATTGAATGCCCACGATAACGATAAGTCTTTACTTCTAATATCAACGGCTGGCTAGTTTCTCTAACATATTCTGCTGCTTGCTTAGAATAATCATAAACTTGCTCAAAATCCATACCGTCTAGCTGAAATCCCGTTATACCGAATGACTCGCCTTTTCTGTAAAGATCACGCATAAAGGTAGAACGAGCCACGGAAGTACCCATCGAATATTCGTTATTTTCGATAATATAAACTACCGGCAAACCCCATAAAGCAGCCATATTAAAGGCTTCATATACCTGACCTTGATTAACCGCACCATCACCTAAAAAAGTAAAACAGATATTATTCGTACCGTTATATTTTTCAGCAAAAGCAAGCCCTGTACCTATCGGCACTTGAGCCCCTACTATACCGTGTCCACCGTAAAATTTGTTTGGTACGTCAAATAAATGCATCGAACCGCCCTTACCTTTTGAACAGCCTGTAGCACGCCCCATAAGCTCGGCAAGGACGTATTTAGGCTCTGTACCTGCTAAAATAATATGAGCATGGTCACGATAGCTAGTAATCGTACTATCTTCCTTTTGCTTAATCATATTTACGGCAGTAATTACTGCTTCCTGCCCTATATATAAATGACAAAAACCGCCAATTTCTCCCATACCGTAGTACTGTCCACACTTCTCTTCAAAGCGACGTACTAATAGCATTTCCTTGAAAGCTCTTAAATATTCTTCTTTTGTCGGTTTATATTTCCCTGGTTTAATATTCACTAATTACTCCTTAAGATTATTGTCATCCCGTAGCGTTTTATGTCATTCCCGCGTAGGCGGGAATCCAGCTCTTTCCTCCGTCATCCCGTGGCTTGACCACGGGATCTAAAAATAATAAATTAGATACCGCGATCAAGTCGCGGTATGACAAAGAACCGGATTCCCGCCTACGCGGGAATGACATCGAGAGTCACAAAATACGGTACATGGTCTGATGGTGGCAGCCAATCACGTGCTTCTGATAGCAAATTTATAGAAAATAATACATCTTTTAAATTATCGCTAACCCAAATATGATCAAGCCTTCTACCTCTGTTAGATTTTTTCCAATCTATATTTCTATAACTCCACCAAGTATAGAATTTTTCGTCAAGCGAAACAAAATGCCTGCTACTATCGATAAAACCTAACGAGTTTTGTAACTCTATCAATAATGAGCGTTCAATATCGGTATGGCTGATAACATTTCGCAGCTGCTTACTTGACCATACATCATGCTCATGCGGAGCGATATTTAGATCACCGACAATGATAATTTTATCGTTTTTAGTACGGTTAGTAGTTAACCATTCCTGCATTAGCCTTACATATTCAAGCTTATGCTTAAATTTTAAGTTTACCTCTATATCAGGTATATCGCCACCGGCAGGAACATAAAAATTATGTATTTCTATATCATTAACTATAGCTGCTATATGCCTTTTATCACTATTATATAACTCCAATGAAAAAACATTATTCAAAGGAAATTTAGAAATAATAGCAACACCGTTATATGATTTTTGCCCTGAATATATTACATGTTCATAGCCTATATTTTTAATAACTTCAAGAGGAAATAATGAATCATCTACCTTTGTTTCTTGAAGTAAAATAATATCCGGTTGATGTGCATATGCTAATTTTCTTAATAAATCAATCCGTAGACGCAATGAATTAATATTCCAAGTAACTATCTTCATTTAATCCTTTTTTATAGCTGCTCCTATTATTGCATCCCTGAAATAAATTATTCCAAGCTGATTTAAAGGATTTTTCATGTCAATTTTGCCTTTTTCATCTTTCGGAATTTTAATCATAGTATTGCTGAGTATAGCAAAGTAAAGATTATTAGGCAAAACATATCCCGCTTCACTTTGTATCCCGAGGGCCTTTCCAGTATAATGAATCATTAAATGCTTAGAATCAAGATCGGTAAGGAAAATACCGTACCTCATATAAGATTTACGACCTTCTAAATCTTTTGCTAAAAAATATTTAGTAGTCATAAGTTTATAAGATTTCTTAGAAAGAATTTTTCCCTCATTTAATGCCCTATACCATTTAACTAAATCGTTTGGTGTCGATATTATACCCCCGTCTGCACAAGGAACTGCTAAGAAATCGACAGTTACAGGAGTAAATATAGGTTTATTACTATTATTGGGCGTTAAAAAATATCTTACCGGATAATTAGAACTAATAACGTTTTTTTGGATCCTAGCGGCTTCACTATACGAAGCAAAACTAGTAGATTTCATATTAAGAGGTTTAAAAAATTCATCATAAAAAAAGTTACCTAAATCTTTTTTAGCTACTTTTTCGATAATCATACCAAGTATAACAAAATTAGTATTACTATATTTAAATTTTTTTCCTATAGATATTTCTAAAGGCTTAGAAGAAACAAATTGTAATATTTTCTTGTGAATCTCTTTCTTAGGCATATTTAAATCAAGCTTAACAAAACTAAAATATTCGGTAATACCGCTACTATGCGTCAATAAATTATGGATAGATATTTTATATGCCCAATCCGGCACTTTTCCTCCCCACATTTCTGGATCGAGATATTTATAGATTTTATCGTTAATATTTAATAATTCCTGTTCTTGTAATTTTAAAATTCCTGCCGCTGTAAAAGGCTTTGTAGCAGAAGCAATAGGCATCATTTCATTTGCTTTTAATTGCTCACCGTTTAAAGCAAAGATTCCCTTAGCACCGGTTAATAAAGGTTTATAATCATCGGCAAACATAAAAACGGCATTTAAAAATCTATTACTTATATATTCTTTTTCTGCCTCATTGATTCTTTGCTGTATATCTGCAAAACTACTATTACTAATTAATAAAAGAAAAAATAATAAAAAATACTTACGAAACATAACTTCAACACTCCACAAACTTATCAGTAGACATCTTACAAACATTCGCTAATAAAGACGAGTTTGAAAGAGACCCTTCACTTCAAACCGCAGCATACAAAAAAGTACGCGAGGATGAGGGGTTAGGATCAACACACAAATTACCTTTAGAAGCAAGTTATGTAAGACATTTAGTAAAATAAAACGGTAATTTTGCTTCTAAATTAATCTCTTTACCAAAAACCTTTTCAGATAAACATATATTATTAGCATGCAAGAACATATATTTACTATACGGCATTATTTCTTTATTACCATATTTATCATCTCCAAGTATAGGACAACCTAATAATTTAGCATGCAACCTTAATTGATGCATTCTACCTGTAACCGGAGTAAATTCAATTAAAAATAAGTTATTATCAAGTGATTTAAGTAATTTATAATAAGTAATGGCAAGTTTACCATTTTCGTTGTCAATATCTATAATTTTAGGTGTGCTACCATTGCTCTTTCCTATATTATTTCTAACTTCTCCTATATCTTTAATTGGTTTTCCATAGGTTACGGCAAGATATTTTTTTACAACCATTTTTTCTTTAAAAGCATCATGAAGCTTTACACTACTTAAATAATTTTTAGCTATTAAGAGCAAGCCGCTTGTTTCTTTATCTAGCCTATGTACTAGCTTATAGTCAATTGATTTAAACTTGCCTACATCGTCACTCGTCGCTCTCATATTAGATATAGGCTTCGCTTCTTGCTCCTTGTATCCAAGTCCAACCGAATTGACTATAAAATCTGCTCCCACATGATTTAGATATTTTAATGCAGCATCAATAGATAAATTTATTTTACTACCGCCTTGAGTAGCAAGCCCTGCCGGTTTATTTATAGCTATTAAATTATCATCTTCATATATTAAATAATTAGTAGTAATTTTCTTCGCTAACTTAATTTCAGCATCGGTAAAAACTAATTTTTCAGGTTGTTTAATAGGTAAATTAAACTTATCGTTAATTACAATCTCATCGCCGTCTATTACCCTTAAACTTGCTTCTGCTTTCTGAGAATTAACGGTAATTTGTTTTTGACGTAGTGCTTTCTCTATTATTCCTTGAGTCAATAAAGGATATAAACGCTTTAAATATTTATCTAATCTAGAAGGAATGGGAGTATTGACATCGATGATCATATTTTTAATAAACTTAAGAATTTTTTATTAAAAAATAGCACCATATTAATGCTGATAAAAGAACTATAGCAAAAAATTGATGAGTAGAGGCAATTATTATAGGTACAGAGTATAAAAGAGTAATTATTCCGGTAGATATCTGCACCAATAGTGCAATCATTAGAAAATATGCTATTTTATTTAATTTCAGATGTTTTATTTTTAACAAACAAATTGCCAAAGCCATAACAACCATAAATACGATATAACCACCTAAACGATGTATGAATTGTATAAAAACCGGATCATGCAAATTTACAAGATTAAAGAAATTATCTTTTATTTCCATCGGAACAAAACTATCACCCATTAGCGGAAAGCTATTATATATCAACCCTGCATCAAGCCCTGCAACTAAAGCACCTAAAAAAATTTGTACATATATTACAGTAATAGCAATACCAGAAAATATTAACGGTAATTTTAAATTTATTTGTGCTGGGATTAACAAAATATCACAACGATTTTTTATTAATTGATAAAAAAGTATGTGATACATAATTACAGCGATCATTAAATGAAAAGCAAGCCGGAAATGACTAACAGACGGGTTATTCAGTAAACCGCTTTTAACCATATACCACCCCATAAAGCCTTGCACACAAAATAACAACAAAGCAATTATATAAGGTAGCATATCACGATTTTTTATTATTCCTTTAACATAAAAATATGCTAAAGGTAAGATGTATATTATACCGGTAATTCTACCAAATAATCTATGTGTAAATTCTAGTAGATAGATGAATTTAAACTCTGATAAAGTCATTCCGTAATTAACGGAGTTATATTCGGGAAAAGCTTTATATTTAACAAACTCCGCTTGCCAGCCTTCAAAACTAAAAGGCGGCAAAATACCTGTTATCGGACGCCACTCTACTATAGATAAACCAGAACCTGTAAGCCTTGTTATACCACCTATAATAATCATCGCTATGACCATTATACAACTTATAAACAACCATCTTATAATTAAACTTTTCTGCACTTGTATCGTTAAATTTATGTTTTTATTATGTTGTCTCGTCATTGCTGCATTTCTATGTCATTCCCGCAAAGGCATTGTTGCGTGGACCGATAAAATCCACTGTGTCACCTAGTTCGCTTGACCACGGGGTCCATAAGAATAATTAAAAATATTAGTATTTTTAACTGGATCCCGCGATCAAGTCGCGGGATGACATAAAACGCGTTTTCCGAGCCATGCAACAACGCTTTCAGTCGCTCGCAATGGCGATTTGGTATCACAAATACCCCTCAATTAAGCCCTCTGCATTCTTTTCCGTATCTTCGGCAGTATTAGCAGGACGTTTCTTATTTGACTTCTTATTACGATATCTACGTTTTGTCTTTTTCGGTGTCGTAACTTCTTCTGCAACTACGTTATTATCCGTAACCTCTATTTTTTCCTGCACTACGCTTACTATCT